>JALTLF010000218.1:89580-110430 GCA_027005735.1 Chromatiales bacterium
GGGCGGGATCCGGCACCAGGCTCTGGATCCAGGTGACCGCCACCAGGCGCTCGCCGCGGGTGACCTCGTTGACGCGGTGCAGGCTGCCGGAGGGGTACATGACCGCGTCGCCGGCGGCCAGCTTCACCTGTTGCTCGCCGTACACCGCCTCGATCACCAGCTCGCCACCGTCGTATTCCTCCGGTTCGCTGAGAAACACCGTCAGGGACACGTCGGTGCGATAGCGCCCCTGGGCCGGCCCCATGACGGGATCGTCGATGTGCGTGCCGTAGCCCATGCCCTCGGTGTAACGGGCGTAGAAGGGCACCGCCACGCGGTGCGGCAGGGCGCCGTGCTGGTATTCCGGCCGCTGCACCAGCGGGCCCATGACGAGTCGGTTGAGCTCCTCCACTTCACCGGCGTCCATGGGCAACTCTTCGTTGTGCTTTACCCGCCGGGCCTGCTGGCCGGCGGAGAGGCGGCCGTCGACGAAGCGCGCGTCGGCGAGCAATTCACGCACGCGGGCGAGCTGGCGGGGAGAGAGAACCTTCGGGATGGTCAACAGCATGGTGGCGAGTCCTCAGGAATGGAATCGGTCAGGGTTCAGCCGGCCGCCTGCAATACCCCTTGCAGGGCGTCGGCGTCCAGCGGGTAGGTCAGGGCGGCGTGGATGGGATAGCGTCCCTGCAGGCGTGCCAGGTGCTCGCGGTCTTCCGGGTAGAGCAGGGCGACGAAACGGGCCGCCGGGCAGTCGCGTTGCAGGCCGGCGAAGAGGGTCTCGAAATTGCTGATACGGTTGGGGAAGTTGGAATTGACGATGAATTCCGCCACCACCACCCGGGGCTGGCGCCGGCGGATCTCCGCCAGGCCCTTGCGCATGGAACTGACCACCACGGCCTCGTAGCCCGCGGCGCGACAGGCCGGGGCCAGGGCGGGATCCGCGCCGGCTTCGAGGACGGCCACCAGGGAGGGGGAGTTGCTCATGGATTATTCAATAAAAACAAAAAGTAACATTGTATAGTTAAGGTAAATCCGAAAAACTGGATTTCCGATCACGGGCATCCCGCGCACCTGCCCGCCATTTTCGCATTCCCGGCGCCCTGGAGGGAAGCGGAGCGGGAAGCGCTGCCGGGCCATCGTGGCGGCGTCCCGGATCCGTTATGATCCGCGCCCATGTCCGCTACGCCGCCCGATGCCTTCGATCCCCACTGCTCCCGCTGCCCGCGCCTGGCCGACTTTCTCGCCGGGGTGCGCCGCGACCATCCCGACTACCACGCGCGGCCGGTGGCGCCCTTTGGCGCGGCACGGCCGAAGCTGCTCATCGTCGGCCTCGCCCCCGGCATGCACGGTGCCAACCGTACCGGGCGGCCGTTCACCGGCGACCATGCCGGGATCCTGCTCTACCAGACCCTGCATGAATTCGGCTTCGCCAACCGCCCCGAGTCCGTGGCACTGGAAGACGGCTTCAGGCTCAAACAGTGTCGCATCACCAACGCCGTGAAATGCCTGCCGCCTGCCAACAAGCCCACCGGCGAGGAGATCCGCACCTGTAACGCCTTCCTCGCCCGCGAGATCGCCGCGCTGCCGAAGCATGCCGTCATCCTCGCACTGGGATCCATCGCCCACAACGCCGTGGTGCGCGCCACCGGCGGCAAGGCCTCGGCCTTCAAGTTCGGCCACGGCGCCGAGCATCGCCTCGCCGACGGCCACCGCCTCATCGATTCCTACCACTGCAGCCGCTACAACACCCAGACCCGGCGCCTCACCGAAAAGATGTTCCACGACGTGTTTCGCCGCATCCGGAAGTTGATTTAGTTTTTGACCACAGAGAGCACGGAGTTCACGGAGAAAGAACAAATTCAACCCTCAAGATCCAGTTGCTTCTCCCGCCGGGAGCTTGTTGTCACCGAGGTGGGGCAACGCGGAAACCGGTTTTTCGTGCGGGGAATGTTTGCTGGACTCCGGCCTGCATCCAGGCTACGAAACTGTGTTCATGACAAGAATATTCTGGCGAGAGACCTTTTTCTCCGTGTTCTCTGTGCCCTCTGTGGTGAGAGGTTTTTTCCGGTAAACTGATCCCATGAGCGATGAGCACACCAGCACCGCCGATGGCTTCGATGCGCAGGCCTTCCTCAAGACCGTCTCGGAGGGGCCGGGCATCTACCGCATGTTCGACGACACGGACACGGTGATCTACGTGGGCAAGGCGCGCAATCTGAAAAAGCGCCTCGCCAGCTACTTCCGCAGGAACCTGCCCGACGCCAAGACGCGCGTGCTGGTGTCCCACATCCGGCGCATCGAGACCACCCTGACCAACACCGAGACCGAGGCCCTGCTGCTGGAGAGCAACCTCATCAAGTCGCTCAAGCCGCGCTACAACATCATCTACCGCGACGACAAGAGCTACCCCTGGATCTACCTTAGCAGCCACCAGCCCTTTCCGCGCCTCGGCTTCTACCGCGGCGCGCGCCGCGAACAGGGTCGCTTCTTCGGGCCGTACCCGTCCTCGGCCTCGGTGCGCGAGACCCTGCGCCTGCTGCAGAAGATCTTTCCCGTGCGCCAGTGCGAAGACAGCTTCTATCGCAACCGTTCGCGCCCCTGCCTGCAACACCAGATCAAGCGCTGCACCGCGCCCTGCGTGGGTCTCATCAGCGAGGCCGACTATGCCGAGGACGTGCGCATGGCGACCCTGTTCCTCGAAGGCAAGAGCGACGCCGCCATCCGCATGCTGGTGTCGCGCATGGAGGCCGCCGCCGAGGCCCGCGCCTACGAGCAGGCCGCCGTGCTGCGCGACCAGATCGCCGCCCTGAGGCGGGTGCAGGAAACCCAGTACATCGACAGCCGCCAGGGCGACGTGGACGTGCTCGCCGCCGCCGCGGTGGGCGGCGTGGGCTGCGTGCAGCTGTTTACCATCCGCGGCGGACGCAACCTCGGCAACCGTGCCTACTTCCCGTCCCACGGGCGGGACACCAGCGCGGTGGAACTGCTGGATGCCTTCGTGGTGCAGCACTACCTCGGCGAGCGCGGCGGCGCCTTCATTCCCGACGAGATCCTCCTCAGCCACGCCGGAGAGGACAGTGAACTGGTGGCCGCGGCCCTGTCCGAGCGCAAGGGCCGCAAGGTGCGCCTGCGCGTGCCCCGACGGGGCGAGCGCCGCCAGTGGCTGGGCCTGGCCCTGCGCAACGCCGAGCACGCCGCCACCAGCCGGCTCAACAGCCGCGCCACCCTCATGCAGCGCTTCCTCGCCCTGCAGGACGCGCTGGGGCTGGAGGAGATGCCGCAACGCCTGGAATGCTTCGACATCAGCCACACCATGGGCGAGGCCACGGTGGCCTCCTGCGTGGTCTTCGATCCCAATGGACCGCTGAAGTCCGACTACCGCCGCTACAACATCCGCGACATCACCCCCGGCGACGACTACGCCGCCATGCGCCAGGCCCTGACGCGCCGCTTCCGCAAGGGCGCAGCGGAGGGCAAGCTGCCCGACGTGCTCTTCATCGACGGCGGCAAGGGCCAGCTCAACGCCGCGCGCGAGGTGCTCGACGAACTGCAACTGGGGGAGGTGCTGACCGTCGGCGTGGCCAAGGGGCCGGGACGTAAACCCGGGCTGGAGACCCTGCACCTCGTGCCCGCGGGCGAGGGGGACGCGGAAGAAGGCGGCTTGTCCACCTTCCGGGCGCCCTTTATACTGCCGCCGGACTCGCCGGCCCTGCACCTGGTCCAGCAGGTGCGGGACGAGGCCCACCGCTTCGCCATCACCGGCCATCGGCAACGGCGTCAGAAGGCCCGCAACCGTTCGCCGCTGGAGGACATCCCCGGCCTCGGGCCCAAGCGGCGGCAGGCCCTGTTGCGCCAGTTCGGCGGCCTGCAGGAGGTGAGCCGCGCCGGCATCGAGGATCTGTGCCGTATCGATGGCATCAGCCGGCAACTGGCGGAGCGGATTTATGATACGTTCCATGCCGATGGAACCTGAACCGGACAGTCGACAAGCCCCGTGGAACATCCCGCGGTCGGACGGCGGACGAGCACCAGCATGCGCTTCAATCTTCCCAACATCCTGACCCTGCTGCGGATCGTCCTGATCCCGGTGTTCGTGGTGGCCTTCTACCTCCCCATGGGCGGCTGGAACCACGTGGTGGTGACCACCATCTTCGGCCTCGCCGGGGTCACCGACTGGCTGGACGGCTACCTGGCGCGCCGCCTCGGCCAGTTCACCCGCTTCGGCGCCTTCCTCGATCCGGTGGCCGACAAGCTCATGGTGGCCACGGCCCTGGTGTTGCTGGTGGGCTCGGCGCAGAACGCCTACCAGGGGGCCCTGCTGGCCATCCCCACGGCCATCATCATCGGCCGCGAGATCGCCATCTCCGCGCTGCGCGAATGGATGGCCCAGGTGGGGGACGGTACCAAGGTCAAGGTCAACTTCATCGGCAAGCTCAAGACCACCGCCCAGATGCTGGCCATCGGCTTCCTGCTCTTCCACGAACCCCTGTGGATCTTCCCCATCCTGGAGATCGGCTACACCCTGCTGTACCTCGCCGCCATCCTCACCCTGTGGTCCATGATCACCTACCTGCGGGCCTCCTGGTCGTCCCTCATGGACAAGGAATAGGGAACGGGGAGGGGATCAGGCCGGCGGCCCGCGCGAACGCCGCCCGAGCCGTTCGGATCCAGTCCCCAGAGATCCCGGGGATTGTTTCCTCGCAGGGCGGCGACGGGAGTCTCTTCCTGGAGGCGTCGGGCGCTTGACAGCCGGGGGGGCGACGCTAAAATACGCACCTCCACGCGGGAATAGCTCAGTTGGTAGAGCACAACCTTGCCAAGGTTGGGGTCGCGAGTTCGAGTCTCGTTTCCCGCTCCAGATAGCGTAAAAAGGGGGCAGCGCGACACGGTCTGTCCCCTTTTTTTCTGATTGACGGCTGGTTGGCAGAGTGGTTATGCAGCGGCCTGCAAAGCCGTGGACCTCGGTTCGACTCCGGGACCAGCCTCCAAATACACAGGGGCGAGTGGCGAGCAGCGAGTTGCGAGGAAAGTTACTGGCTGCTCCCCGCTATTCCTCCCCAAATCTTCATCTCCCCCATATAATGTGCGCTTTCGCGCCCCTGCCCGGGTGGCGAAACTGGTAGACGCAAGGGACTTAAAATCCCTCGGTGGCGACACCGTGCCGGTTCGACTCCGGCCCCGGGCACCAGATTCCACATTTGGCGGTCTTTTCACCCGTGCCGGTTCGTACTGCTTCGAACCGCTGCGCGGTTCATGCAGCAAACCCTGCGCTGCGCTCCGGTAATCCCGGCCCCGGCGCGGCCCATGCGGACGCGGGCAGGGAGCGGCATCCAGCGAACCCCTAAAGTTACACCTTCGCCAGACGCTAACCAGAGGGTCGACGGCTTCCAGCCTACCTCTCCCGGAACGTGCAGGACTTGTTCCGAGTATGGGTGATTTAATATGTATTTATTATGTGTGTTATAGTATGCTGGTCGTCCTGTTCGATTTCTCCTATTCGCCAACATCAGGGAGTCTGAATCAATGGCCAGCTTATACGAACGCCTGGGCGGAGACGCCGCCGTGGATGCCGCCGTGGACATCTTCTACCGCAAGGTCCTGTCCGATGATCGCGTCAACGGTTTCTTTGACGACGTGGACATGGAGGCCCAGGCCGCCAAGCAGAAGAGCTTTCTCACCATGGTCTTCGGCGGCCCCAACAACTACACCGGGCTCGACATGCGCGAGGGCCACAAACACCTCGTGGAACGTGGCCTCAACGACAGCCACGTGGACACGATTATCGAACTGCTGGGCGCCACCCTGAAGGAACTGGGCGTGGCCGACAGCGAGATCGAAGAAGTTGCCGCCATTGCCAACAGCGTTCGCGACGACGTACTGAATCGCTAGCCGCCGCATGGCGCGGGTGAAATACAACGGCCTGGTCGTCGAGGTGCCGGCCGGCCGGTCGGTCCTCGACGCCCTGCTGGACAGGGGCGAAACCATCCCCCACGGTTGTCGCGCCGGCGCGTGTCAAACCTGCCTCATGCAGGCCACGCAAGGCACGGTGCCGGCCGCGTCGCAGCGGGGTCTCAAGGCCGCGCACAGGGAACGTGGCCTGTTTCTGGCCTGCAGTTGCATGCCGGAGGAGGACCTCGAGGTCTGTCTGCCCGACACGCAGCAACTGCGCATCGCCGCCAGTATCGTCGGCCGCAGGGCGCTGGCGGACGATGTCATGGAACTCAGCCTGCGCACCAGCGAGCCCTTCAGTTACCGCGCCGGGCAGTATGTCACCCTGTGGCGGGACGCCGAGCTGGGTCGCAGCTATTCGCTGGCGAACCTGCCGCAGACCGACGGCCTGTTGCAGTTTCACATCAGGCGCATCGAGGGCGGTGCATTCAGTGGCTGGATCCACGATAGCGCCCGCGTCGGCGACGCCCTCGACGTGCAGGGTCCCATGGGGGACTGTTTCTATACCGCCGACGATCCCGAGCAGAAGCTGCTGTTGATCGGTACCGGCACCGGTCTCGCGCCCCTCTACGGGATCCTGCAGGATGCCCTCGCGCAGGGGCATCGTGGCGCCATCCATCTGTTTCACGGCGCCCTCGCGCGTGACGGACTCTACCTGCACGACAGCCTCACCGAACTGGCCGCGCAGCACAACAAGCTGCACTACCACGCCTGCGTATTGCATGGCGACGACGAACCGGCTGCGGACATCCGTGCGGGTGACGTCGGCGCCCTGGCGCTGGAGCGGATCGGCACGCCGGCCGGCTGGAAGTGTTACCTGTGTGGTGATCCGACGCTGGTGAACGGCTTACGCAAGAAACTGTTTCTTGCCGGCGCGGCCATGAAGGACATCCATGCCGACGCCTTCCTTGCTTCCGGTCCCGCGCCCCGAGATCCCCTGAACGACTGACGGAAATTCGCTTCAGGGATTTTCCGGGAAGACCTCGCGCGCGGCCCAGCGGGCGAACTCGCGGCGCGTGCAACTGTCGGCGCTGCGCAGGCCGGCGCCTTCCACGACCTTGTAGATCACCATGTCCTTCTCCGGATCGGGGGAGGGCGCTTCATCCACGATCTGGCGCACGCTCCACTCGCCGCCGTGTTTGCCATTGGTGTAGTAATGCCCCAGCCGGATGTGTGCGGCATCCATGCGGTTTTTCTGCGCGTGTTCCTGCGCGAGGGTGAACAGGCGTTGCAGGTCTTCGGTGGTCAGATCCACCACCAGGTCCATGTCACGGATCGCCTCCTCGATATACTCGGTGGCCACCACCGGCACGTCGTCCGTGGCCCCTTTGGGCGGAGCGTCGGTAAAGCGCATCATGCCCGCGGGGTAGCGCCGCCAGGGAAAGAAGTTGTTGAAGATCAGCGCCACGGTGAAGATCACCGCGACATTGAGCAGGATGGGCGTGATGACATACTGGTAACCCAGGCTGTTGATCGCCGGACCACCGATGACCGCCGCCAGCGCCGTGGCGCCACCGGGCGGGTGAATGCAGTTGAGCAGGTGCATGCTGCCGATGGCCAGTCCCACCGCCAGCCCGGCGGCGAGAAAGGGGTTACCGATCAACTTGTAACAGCTCACCCCCACCACCGCCGAGACCAGGTTGCCGCCGATGAGGGGCCAGGGCTGGGAGAGGCGCCCGTGGGGAACGGCAAACAGGAGTACCGCCGAGGCACCCATGGAAGGCACGATCAGGGCCGCGCCGCTCGCGCCGGTGATCCGGTAACTGATGACGGCGATGAAGAAGATCCCCAGCAGGCCACCCACGGTGGAGGCGAGTTTTTCCGCGTGACTCACCGAATCGGGTTCCCATCCCATGAAACGCGCCAGGCGGCGAGCGGGGGAAGGCGTGGGGGTGAGGGGTGTGTTCATGGCCCTGCAGTATAACCGGGCAGGGAAGGGGGCTCACCCCCTGTTTGCCGCGAGAGTCCCAGTAAGATACTGAGAAATAGGCACAAATCCATGAACCTGGGGCGACGGGCCTGCCGTCACGGGCGCGCCCGATCCGCCCGTGCCGCACGGAACGGGTAAACCCCGCAGGGGCCGCACGCGTTGTTTCCCGAGGACAGGCAAAGCGTGCTTCCGCCCGATACAATGGGGCCATGTACTTGCCGACGGCAGAACGAACCGCCCACTTTTTGAGCTGCGCCGAGATGGACGTCCACCGATTCCCAGGGAAGTGAACATGCTGGAGAAATACTGGTATATCGCCTGCCGCGCAGGTGAGCTGCGCCGGCGGCCCCGCGCGGCGGAAATCCTCGGCCACCGGCTGGTGCTGTTTCGCAACGCGCACGGCCGTGCCGTGGCCATCGAGGATCGCTGCCTGCATCGCGGCGCGCCCCTGTCGCGCGGACGGGTGTGCGACGGCCAGTTGCACTGCCCCTACCACGGCTGGCGCTACGACGGGGAAGGGCGACTGCGCGAGGTCCCGGCGCTGGCGGCGCCGCCCGAGGGGAGCGCGGCAGTGAAACACTTTCCCTGCGCGGAACAGGACGGCTATGTGTGGGTGTGCCTCGACGCGAACCCCGCCGAGCCCGCGCCGCGGCGTTTCGCGCGGCTCGATGCACCGGGCTGGACCAGTTTCCACATGCGCACGCGCTTTAATGCCCCGCTGGCCGCCTGCCTGGAAAACTTTCTCGATTGCCCGCACGCCACCTGGGTGCACCGGCGCTGGTTTCGCAGTCCCACCGGCAAGCCCGTGCAGGCCGTGGTGCGCACCCGCGAGGACGGCGCCGAGGCGGAGTACTTCCACGAGCCGCGGGAAAAGAGCCTCGTCTGGTGGCTGCTGTCACCCTCGCGCGCCGAGATGCGACACACGGATCGCTTCATCGCGCCATCCACGTCGAAGGTGGACTATGCCTTCTCCAACCGGCGCCACTACACCATCACCTCGTCGTGCACGCCGGTACGCGATGATCTCACCGAAGTCTATACGGTGATCAGCTTTCGCTTTCACGTCCTCGGTCTCAACCTGGGCCCGCTGGTGCGCCTGTTCTTCCAGCCGCTGTCGCGGCGCATCATCCAGCAGGACGTGACCATGCTCGACGCCACCCAGGACAACAACGCGTCCTTTGCGGCCGACGCCATGACAGTCACCCCCGCCGATCTGCTCGCGCCGCACATTCTCGCCTGGCACCGGGCAATCCGGGAAGGCAGCGAACCACCCGAGGCGGGCAGGGAGGCGCATGTCGAACTCCGTCTCTGAACGACTCGCGCCCACGGCGGTCGCCGTTTCACCGGCTACGCCGCGTCGGCTGGTGGCCGCCGCGCTGTTGCTGTTGCTGGCCGCGACGGGTTTTGCCGTGGTGCAGAACAGCGGGCGGATCCCCGGCGGCGGCGTCGCCCTGCCCAAGGTCCTGTGGCTCGCCTTCGCGCTCTATTACTGGTTCCTCCTGCCGCTGGTGTTCACGCTGGACACGCGCGTCTCCAGTGGCTTGCGTCGCGCCTTTCGCCTGTTTCTCATCAACATGGGCGCGCGCGCCGTCATCGAGCTGTGGATGATGTATATCAGTCTCAACTGGCATCCGTACTACGGCATCGCCCACGATGTCTTCAGCATCGTGCTGATCACGGTCCTGCTGCTCGCTCACGCGCGCGCCGGGAGGCCGGCCAGGCTCCTGTTCTATACCCTGCCGGTCATGGGTCTGATGTTCATGGTAGAGATCGGCTTCGTCTTCTACCTGCTCAATCACGTCGCCACGGGAACCGAGCCCATCTACTTCGTGCCTGACAGCGCGCAACACCGCGGCGTGTTAGGCGTAAGCTGGGGCGTGGTGGCGCTCCTGGCGGCGCACATGGGCTGGTTGTTCAAGCGAGGACTTCATGGAACTGTTGAACGCTGAAACCCGCACCGTGGCGTCCCTCTCCAGCAGCGAGATCTTCGCCATGTTCGATCTGTATCATCGCTACTATGCCGCCAGCGAACGCACGCGCTTCGAAGCGGACCTGCGCGACAAGGATTACGTGATCCTGCTCAAGGACGTGGAAGGGATCTTCCGCGGCTTCTCCACCCTGGCGGTGTACGACTTCGACTTTGCGGGCAGGGCGCGGCGCGCGCTGTATTCCGGCGACACCATCATCCACCACGATTTCTGGGGCAGCCAGGCCCTGCCGCTGGCCTGGTGCCAGATGGCGGGGCGCATCAAGGCCGAGGCGCCCGAGATCCCCCTCTACTGGTTCCTCATCGTCAAGGGTCATCGCACCTACCGCTACCTGTCGCTGTTCGCGCGGCGCTTCTATCCCACCTGGCGTTATCCCACGCCCGCGGACGTGCATGCGCTGATGGATCACCTCGCCGCCGGCAAGTTCGGCGAGCACTACGATCCCCGGCGTGGCGTGGTGCATTTCCACCGCTCGCGCGGTCACCTGCGCGGGGACTGGGCCCGGATACCGGAACATGTGCGCAACAAACCGGACGTGCGCTTCTTCCTGCAACGCAATCCGGACTACCATCGCGGCGACGAACTGGTGTGCCTCACCGAACTGCACGCCGACAACCTGCGCTCCCATGCACTGCGCGCCTTTCGCGAGACCTGTCCCGCATGAGGGCGTGGCGGGAGATTCTGGCACTCACGGAGCCGGCCGCGCGGGCCTTCGCCGCCGGCCTGCGCGATCCCCTGGCGGCGCAGGCGGCGCAACTGAAGGGGATCCTGAACGCGGCGCGGGATTCCCGCTGGGGTCGGCTAAACGCGCTCAGCGAGATCGAAAGTATTGCTGACTACCAGGCAAGGGTGCCCATCAGCGATTACGAGGCCATCGCCGGCGACATGTCGGCCGTGGCGCGGGGCGAGGCCCATTGCCGTTTCCCGGGACGGCCGTGTTTCATGGAGACCACCGGCGGCAGCACCGGCGGGGTGAAGTGGATCCCCTGGACCGAGGCCTCGCTGGCGGCCCTGCAACGGGGCCTGTTGCCATGGCTCCACGATCTGCTGCGCGCGCGGCCCGGCATCCTGCGGGGCCGCAGTTACTGGGCCATCAGTCCGCCCCGGCGCAGCGTGGATAACGCTACCGTGGTGCCCACGGGGATGGGCAATGATGCGCGCTACTTCGGCGATGCGCTCGCCGCCCGGCTGGGGCAGGTCATGCTCGTGCCGGCAGGCGAGGACTGGCGGGCGGATCTGCCACGCTGGCGCAGGGCGACGCTGCTCGCCCTGCTGGCCTCCGAGGATCTGAGCTTCGTGTCCGTGTGGAGTCCCACCTTTCTCACCGATCTGTTGGACTTCCTCGACCGCGAACAGGCGGCGATCCTCGACGCCCTGGCCCGTGCCGGCCATCGACGCCGCGCGGCACAACTGGCCGCCATCCTCGCGCGCGGCGAGGCGGACCTCGCCGCCGTCTGGCCCCGGCTGGACACCGTCAGTTGCTGGACCGAGGGCAGCGCGCGCCATTACCTGCCGTCGCTGGCCGCCCGCCTGCCCGGTGTGCACATCCAGGGCAAGGGACTGCTCGCCACCGAGGGCATGGTGACGCTGCCCCTGGAAGCGGCGGCGTATCCCGTGCTCGCCATCCACAGCGGTTTCTACGAGTTCCTCGACGAGGCGGGGATCCCCCACCTGTGTGACGATCTCCAGCCGGGGCAGTGCTATGAAGTAATCATCACCACCTGGGCTGGCCTGTACCGTTACCGCCTGGGTGATCGCGTGCGCATGCAGGGCTATTTCGAGGCGACACCCATGTTGTCCTTCGAGGGCCGCGCGGGCCTGGTGAGCGATCTCTGTGGCGAGAAACTGGGCGAGGACTTCGTCGCCCGGGTCATGGCGCGGGTCATGCGGGTAACCGACGGCGGGGCAGGGGGCTTTGCCATGCTGCTGCCACTGGCGCACAGACGCTGTTACCTGCTCGTGGTCGATGCGGTGGAGCGTGACGAGGCAGGGGCGCAGGCCATGGCCGCCGCCTGCGATACAGCCCTGCGGGCCAATCCCCAGTATGCCCTGGCGCGGGATCTCGGCCAGCTGGGCGCCATCGAGGCGGCGCGCGTCACCCGGGCCTGGCAACGATACCGCGACTTCATGCTGGCGCGGGGCATGTTGCTGGGCGATATCAAACCCCCGCTGCTCGGCACACAGGCCGGGCTGGCGGCGGCCCTGGGTGTCCGGGACGGGCCGGAGGCGGTACCGGCATGACGCGTTTCCGGTTTTCCCTGGCGGAGCCGCAGGACGATGCCGCGCTGCGCCGACGCATGGCCGAAGACTGGCTGCCGGGTCACATCGGCGTCAGCTTCCGCCGTGAACCCAGTTACTTTGCCGCCTGCCGCGTGCAGGGCGACGAGGTCCAGGTGATCAAGTGCGTCGATACGCAACACCAGCGTATCGCCGGTCTGGCCAGCCGCGCCCTGCGCCGCCTGTGGATCAACGGCCGGCCACGGCGCGCCGGTTACCTCGCCGATCTGCGCGCCCACCCGGCCTACCGCAACGGCACCCTGCTGGCGCGGGGCTATCGTTACCTGCGCCAGTTGCACGCCGCCGATCCCGTGCCGCTCTACTACACCATGATCCTCGACGGCAACGCGCACGCGCGCCGCATCCTCACCAGCGGTCGCGCGGGGCTGCCACGCTACCGGCACCTGGGTCGTTTCCTGACGCCCGCCGTCCACCTCGACCTGCCGCGCCCGTCGATACGCCTGCCGGGTGTGCGACTGACCACTGCCCGGGCGGAACAGATCCCGGATATCCTGCGCTTCATCCAGTCACGCTACCGGCAACGGCAGTTCGCGCCGGCCTGGACCGGCACGGATCTGGACGGCGCGGGCTATCCCGGCCTGCGCCCGGAGGACATCTATCTCGCCATGCGCGGCACGCGCATCGTGGGCAGCCTGGCCGCCTGGGACCAGCGCGCCTTCCGCCAGACCCACGTGGAACGCTACAGCCCCCTGTTGCGCGGCCTGCGTCCCCTCTACAACGGCCTCGCGCGCATCACGCCCCTGCGTCCCCTGCCGCGCGAAGGACAGGCGGTGCCGCATTTCTACCTCGCCGCCATTGCCGTCGAGGACGACGACCCGCGGATCTTTCGCGCCCTGTTGCGCTATCTCTATCGCGCGCGTCGTTGCGGCCCCTGGCACTATTTCATCGGCGGCCTGCACGAGCGTGATCCCCTCGCCGGCGAGCTGCTGCGCTACCGCCACATCCCGGCGGCGGGGCATCTCTACAGCGTGCAGTTCGACGATGCCGGGGACGCAGCGCTGTCCCTGGATGAACGCATCCCCTACGTGGAGGCGGGCAGCCTGTGAACAGCGGTGCATGGATCCACTGGCAACGCCTGCCGGACTGGCGCGATCCCCGCCTGCCGTTCTTCCTGCTGTTGCTGGCCTATCTCTTCATCGGCATCACCTGGCTGGGTTTCAATCGCAGCTTCGGCCAGGTGGCCATCAGCATCGGCGCCGCCTGCGTGCTGGACCTCATGCTCGCGCGCGTGCTGCGCCGCCAGTATGTCTTCCCCCTCAGCGCCGCCATCACCGGCGCCTCGCTGGGGATCCTGCTCAACTACGCCCACGATCCCTGGCTGCCGCTGGTGCCGGTGTTCCTCGCCATCGGTTCCAAGTACCTGCTGACGTTCCGGGGGCGGCATGTCTTCAATCCTTCCCTGTTCGGTGTCGTCGCCGCGCTGAGCTTCAGCGACGGCATGTTCAGCGCCGCGCCGTCCTACCAGTGGGGCGGCAGCCTGTCGGTCTCCCTGTTCATCGTCACCGCGGCCTTGCTGGTATTCGTGTTTCGCATCAGGCGCGGCTGGTTGATCACGTCCTTCCTGCTGTTCTATATCCTTGCCCTGGGCCTGCGGGCCTGGCTGACGCGCTGGCACCTGCCGCCGGAGACCCTCATCCTCGGCACGCTCACGGCACCGGCCTTCTACCTGTTCACCTTTTTCATGATCACCGATCCCGCCACCTCGCCCGCGACCCGCCGCGGCCAGATGGGCATGGCCCTGTTCATCGTCGTGGTGGATCTGCTGCTCCACCGCCAGCAGAGTTATTCCACCCTGTTCTATGCCGGCTTCAGCTATTTCGCCCTGCGCCTTGCATGGCTGCACCTGCGCCACTGGCGCGCGCCCTGGAAGCCACGCCTGCGTGCCGGCGCCCTGGCCCTGACCGTGATCGGCATCCCGGCTGCCGGCGCGGCCCTGTTGTATCAACAGGTGATCCGGCCCCACACGGCCGTCCGGCCCGGCTTCACGCTGACCGCCATCGATCCCCGCCTCGCCGGGATCACCACGCGACCCGGCGACCTGATGGAACGGGTGGACCCGCGTATCGCCCACGTGGCCAAGTGGCTCATGTCCATCGGCGACGCGGTGGCGGTGGCCGACGTGGATGGCGACGGGCGGCAGGATTTCTTCCTCACCTATCCCCTCAAGGCGGCCGAGGACCGCCTCGCCCTGTATCTCAACCGGGGGGATTTCCGTTTCCAGCGTCATCCCGTCGCCGCGCTGGAACCCTATGCCCGCGACCCCCGCCGCTACGGTCTGCCTTCCGGCGCCCTGTGGCTGGACTACGACAACGACGGCGACCAGGATCTGCTGGTGCTGTTCAGCTTCGGCGCGCCGCACCTGTTTCGCAACCGGCTCGCCGAGACGGGACGGCTTGCCTTCGACGAGGTGGCCGATGCGGCGCTGGCGAACAGTTATATCGTCAGTCTCAGCGCCAATGCGCTGGACATCGACGAGGACGGACGCCTCGACCTGGTGGTGGGCAATGCCATGGATCCCTGGTTGCGCGACTACGAGCGGCCGACGCGCTTCAACATCTTTCACCTGCCGGAGCCACAGTGGGAGGGGGACCGGCGCATGTTCAATTTCATGCACCGATCCTGGTACGACGCCGACAACGGTGGCGAGAACCTGGTCTTTTTCAACCGCGCGGAGGGCTTTGCGCGACGGCGCGCTGCCGAGCTGGGCATGCCCGGCACGCGCTGGACGCTGGACATCGGCACCGGCGACATCGACGGCGACGGCCGCATGGATCTCTACATGGCCAACGATTTCGGTCCCGACGCCCTGTTTCGCAATACCGGCGACGGGCGCTTCCAGCGCCTGGAAGGTGGGCGCATGGGCACGCTGGGGCGGGATACCTACAAGGGCATGAACGCCACGCTGGCGGACTTCGACAACAACGGCCATGCCGATATCTATGTCTCCAACGTCCACGAACCCCTGCAGGCGGAGGGCAGCCTGCTGTGGATGAACAACGGCACGGTGGCGGAGGCGGGCGCGGCGGCCTTCCGCGACGAGGCCCTGCGACGCAATGCCCTGAATGAACAGCGCTTCGGCTGGGGCGCGGCGGCGGGGGATCTGGATCACA
Organism: Chromatiales bacterium; assembly: GCA_027005735.1. Classification (GTDB taxonomy): domain Bacteria; phylum Pseudomonadota; class Gammaproteobacteria; order CAMYNG01; family CAMYNG01; genus HyVt-448. The sequence goes on from JALTLF010000218.1 coordinate 104,835, forward strand.
ATGGCTACCTGGATATTGTGCAGGCCAACGGGATGGTGGATGATGCCTATGACCGGCGTTTCGCGGACTGCCCCGACTACTGGTACTGGAACGCGCGCATCGCCCTCGCCGGACCGGAGATCCACGGCTATGCGGACAGCTGGGCGGATCTGCGGGGTTACTGCATCTTCCCCGCGGAGCGCAACCGGCTGTACCTGAACCAGGGCACGCACTTCGTCGATGTCGCCGCCCGGGTTGGCCTCGGCGAGCCGGGCAACGCGCGCGGCATGGCGCTGGTGGACCTGGACAACGACGGTGACCTGGATCTCCTTGTCACCCACCAGTTTGCCGCCCTGTCGGTATGGCGCCACGACAGGGGGGCCGAGGCCCCCGGCCGCTGGCTGGGGGTGGCACTGGAGGGTGACGGCCGCCGGTGCAACCGCGACGCCATCGGCAGCCGGGTGACGCTATACACGCGGGACAGCGGGGGGAACCCGATGACACAGACACGCGAGATCACCGCTTCCAACGGGTTTTCCGCACAGGGCGATCGCCGCCTGCTGTTCGGTCTGCCCTCGGCGCAGGAGCGCGTGGCGATCAGCATCCGCTGGTGTGGCGGCATGCCCGTACAGCGACTCACTCTGGAAACGGGTCGTTATCATCATATCCGCCAGGGGGTGATGCAATGACGACAGGGCAGGGCCGATTCCTGCGCAACACCCGCGACCGGCGCAGCCTGCTGTTCGTCCTCCTTGCCCTGGCGCTGCTCCTCGCGCCGCTGGCCCTGCCGCCACCCGCATGGCTCCTGCCGTTCTGGTTGCTCGCCAGCACCCTGTTGTGTTTTTCCGCCTGCATCATCAACCACAACCATGTGCACCTGCCGATCTTTCACCAGGCATTCCTGAATCACCTCTTCGCCGCCGTGCTCGGTCTCGCGCGCGGCCACACCTCCTATGGCGTCATCGTCGCTCACAATCTCAACCACCATCGGCACAACGGTGGCGACGGCGACTGGATCCACACGCGGCTCGCCGGAAACCACCGCGGCGTTTGGCGTCTCGCATGCTACATCGTCCGGGCCACGCTGAGCATGGCCCGCGGCCGCGCCGATCCCCGCGCCCCGCGACTGTCCGCCTCGCAGCATCGCCAGCTGCAACTGCAACGCCTCCTGCTGGCCGTCTTCGTGACGGCCATGTTCCATCTCGCCGGGGCGGCGGTCCTGCTCTACGTGTTCCTGCCCTGGGGGCTGGCCATCGCCATGCTGGTCGGGGTCAACCTGCTGCAACACGATGCCTGTGATCCGCAAAGCCGTCTCGACCACTCGCGCAATTTTCTCGGCCGCGTGGGCAACTGGCTCTTTTTCAACAACGGCTACCATGCCATCCATCACCTGGAACCGGAGCTGCACTGGTCGCGTCTGCCCGGGGCCCATGCACGGCGCGTGGCAGGGCAGGCGGATCCGGCCCTGCAGGTGCAGTCCATCCTCGGCTTCCTGTGGCGGCACTATCTCGCCCCCGGCGCCTGCCCGCTACAGGGAAATACAATCGTGGCGGGGAAATAGGATGGATCGGACCTTTGTCGCGCCACCGGTGGATGACGTCCAGCTCCAGCGCCAGGCACGCCCCTGGGTGGCGGAGCTGTCCGGTCGCGTCGCCGACAAGGCCCTGCTGGAGAGGCTGACGCGGAATGAAGACGCCGATCTCGCCGCCACCGTGTTTTACCAGAGTATCTGCGCCCACCCGGCGCACGGCGCCTTCATCGAAGCGGTGGATCGGCAGGTCCTGCCCGAGCAGAGCCGGCCGCGCCGCATCAAGCTGTTCGTCGTACCGGCCTTTCTGTATCGGGAATATCCCACCCTTGGCGGCGACGGCCGCCATATCCTGCACGTGGCGCGGGAGCTGGGGATCGATGCCCAACTGGTGGAGACGGCGAGCACGGGTACGGTGAGCGCCAATACCGAGATCCTCCGCCGCACGCTGGCGAACTGCGATGCCGGGGAAATCTGGTTATTGTCCATGAGCAAGGGGGGCGCCGAGGTGCGCCTGCTGTTCCAGCAGCATGGCGAAGCCATCCCGGCGCGGCGTATCACCCACTGGTTCAACATCAGCGGACTGGCCAACGGTTCCCAACTGGTGGACGCGCTGACTCACTCCACCCTGCGGCGCATGCGCCTGCGTGCCCTGTGCCTCGCCACCGGCGCGCAGTTCCATGCCCTGCGCGAACTGCGCACCGATCACGCCCTGTGGCAGGAGCCGTTCACGCCGCCGAGCTGGCTCAGGGTGATCAACGTGCTGGGGGTGCCGCTGTCCAGCCATGTGGAACGCGCGCTGGTGACACGCTACCGGCGCATTCGCCAACTGGGCCCCAACGACGGCATGGTCCTGCTGCCGGACGCGATCATCGAACCGGGGCTGATCTATCCCATCTGGGGCACCGATCACTACATGCGCGATGCACGCATCATTCCCACGCTCTACCGCCTGTTGACGTATTTTCTCGACGGCAGGCATCCACGCGAAGAACAAGAACCACGAAAAGGAGATCGAACATGAAAAATCTGCTGATCCTGTTGACCGCGACCATCCTCGTGCTGGGCGCCGCTACCGCCGTTGCCGAAGAAGACCCGCGGGAGGCCGAGCGCGAGGCCTTGCGCGCCATTCTTGCTGACGTGGAGAAGGCATTGAACACCGGGGACTATGCGCTGATGAAGAAGCACCTCGGCGCCAATGTCGTCATCACCTATTATAATGGTGAAGTCACGCGCAGCCCGGCCGAAATGGAGGCCTACTTCCGTCGCATGACCGAGGGCAACAATGCGCCCGTGGCGGAGTTCCGTACCACGGCGAAGGTCAGCGCGCCGGCGGACTTCTACGGCGACGATACCGCCGTGGCCTGGGGAACGACACAGGAACACTACAAGCTGACCTCCGGCATGGAGTTCGATCTCAACGGCCTGTGGACGGTGACGCTCTACAGGTCGGGTGGGGAATGGAAGATCGTCGCCCTGCATTTCTCCACCAACCTGTTCGAGAATCCCCTGCTGGACAATGCCCAGGACTTCGCCTGGATGGTCGGCATCATTGCCTTCCTCTCGGGCATGATCATCTGCATGCTCGTCGGCCGGGTGGTACGCGCCAGGGCATAGGCGCCGGGTCGCGATGAAGGCAGCGTCGTACCCTGTGCCGGATCGTCTCAACAGCCTGCTGGTGGTGAGCGTTCTGCTCGCCGCCGTGGGCCTGTTGTGGACGGGCACGCGGCTGCACGGTGCATGGCTGCTGCTGCCGGCCATCACTTACGCCTTCCTGCTCCTGACGGTCTATGCCCTCATCCACGAGGCCACTCACGACGTGCTGCACAGTGACAGGCGTCTCAATCACCTCATGGGCGCAGTGCTGGGCTGGCTGTTTCCCATCTCCTTCACCGTCCTGCGGGTGACGCACATTGTGCATCACTGCTGCAACCGCACCGACCACGAGATGTTCGACTGCTACTACCCGGGTGACAACCGCCTCGTCAAGTACATCCAGTGGTATGGGCTGTTGCTCGGCCTGTGGTGGATCCTGATCCCCATCGGTACCCTCCTGCTGGCCATTGCGCCGCGCCTGCTGGTGAGCACGCCGTTTCGCCGCGCGCGCAGTACCGCCGTGCTGTTCGACGACTTCGGCGCCAGCGAGGTGCGCTGGATCCGGCTGGAGGTACTGGGCGGCCTGCTGTTCTGGGCATCGCTGATCACCCTGTTGCAACTCGACTGGTCCCTGCTGGCCGTCTATTACGCCTGTTTCGCCTTCAACTGGTCCACGCGTCAGTACGTTACCCATGCCTTCACCCCGCGCGACGTGCGCGACGGCGCCCTGAACCTGAAGGTGGGACGACTGATGAAATGGATCCTGCTCAACGGCCACTGGGACCTCGTGCATCACCAGCACCCCCATGTCTCCTGGTACTACCTCGACAGGCTGGGGAGGGACAGTGCCCCGCCGGTGAGCTACTGGCGCCAGTACCTGCGCCTGTGGAAGGGACCGCGCCCGTGCACCGAGCAAGGCCCCGAGATCCTGCCGAAGACCCGCTACCGGGAGATGCAGGGATGAGTGCCTGGCTGGAACCGCAGGCCCTGCTGGCGCTCAGCCGTCGCGCACGGGAGGAGGCGGAGGACGCGTTTGCCCCCGGTGACGTGGACATGAGCCGGCCGTTCATCCACGAGGAATTCACCCAGTTGTTCCATACCCCGCTGTATGCGGAACTCGACGATGCCACGCGCCTGCGCTACAACCAGCTCTCGGGCATGAGCAGCAATGAGCTGTTCATGATGTTCGAGACCGGCTTTACCAACCGCGTGATCCGGCGGGTATTGAATCATCGCATGATGAAACGGGACCCGGTGCTGCGCGAGTGTCTGAAGATCATGCTCGAGGAAGAAAAGGCCCACACCAAGATGTTCGCCGCCCTCAATCGCCGCTGTCATCCCGGGATCTATTCCCATCGGCGGTTTTACTTCACCCGTCCGGGCCTGTTCGATGCGCTGGCCCTGTGGGTCCTGACCCACGTACCCCAGCACCTGTTGCTGGTGCTGTGGCTGGTGATGATCATGGAGGAGTTCTCCAACTATATCTCGCGCCGCACCATCCACGATCCCCGCAGCGATACACTGGGGGAACTTGAACCGGCCTTCGTCGAGCTGCATCAGCGGCACCTGCGCGACGAGGCGCGCCACGTCCAGATCGACGCCAATCTCATCGACCGCCTGCTGGCGCAGGCCGGCGGCTTCAAGCGCCGCAGCAATGCCCGCATCCTGCGCTATCTCATGGACCAGATCCTCACGCCGCGCCGCGCCGGTGTCGCCGTGATCCGGCACCTGGTGGGCGAACAGGCGCGACTCCGGGATCAGGAAGCAGGCATGCTGGCCGCCCTGCGATCCCTCGGCTCAGAACCCGGCTTCGCCAGGGCGCTGCGCGCAGAGCGTGAGATGAAGCTCACGCGCCTGTTCATGGAACGCTTCGCCGAGTACCGTTTCATCGATGCCTATGCCCGATAAACCTTCGGCGCCACCCGCGATGCTGTTGTGGAACCTCTTTCCACTGGCTTATATCGTCACCGGCGTCTTTGCCGTCCTCGCCGTGTCGGGTATCGGGAGTCGCAGCGGCGCGGCCCTGATCTGGATCTACCTCGTCCCGCCCTTGCTGACCCGCCTGTGGATCCTCGTCCTGGGGCGCCCGGAAGGTGAAGTGGACGAGACACAGGCGGCCTTCAGGCACTGGTGGGCACTGAGCCAGTTCCAGCTCGTCTTTTCCCGTTTTCCCTTGCTCGAAGAAGTCCTGCGCCTGGTGCCCGGTCTCTATAATTTCTGGCTGCGCCTGTGGGGCGCGCGCGTGAGCCTCAGCGTGTACTGGTCCCCTGGCGTGCAGGTCTTCGATCGCTATCATCTGAATATCGGGCCGGGTGTCATCATCGGCGGCAACGCGCGCGTGGGCGCGCACCTCGTCGAACGGCGTGGGGACGGTCGCTTTCACCTGCACGTGGCGCCCCTGACCATCGAGGCCGGCGCCACCCTGGGCATGAATGCCGCCGCCGGTCCCGGCGTGCACGTGGCGGCCAACGCCATCGTGCCCATCGGCCGGGT
>JALTLF010000219.1 GCA_027005735.1 Chromatiales bacterium
TTCAATATGCCGTTGGGATCGAACTGGGCCTTGATCCGGTGCATCAGTTCAAGGCTGGCGGCGTCGATCTCGCGTTGCACGAATTCCCGCTTGACGTAGCCGATGCCGTGTTCGCCGGACAGCGTGCCATCGAGGGACAGGACGAGATCGAAGATCTCGTCGAGGCAGGCGGCGGCCTTTTCCGCTTCCTCGGGCTGGTCCGGATCGAGCAGAAGGTTGACGTGGATGTTGCCGTTGCCGGCATGGCCGAAGTTGACGATGGGCAGGGCGTATTTGTCCGCCAGCGCCTCGAGGCCGCTGATGAGACGCGGGATGCGTGACACGGGCACGACGACGTCTTCGTTGATCTTTTTGGGTGCCACGGTGCGCAAGGCCGGTGAGAGGGCCTTGCGCATGCGCCAGATGGCGTCGGCCTGTTCGGCCTCGCGCGCATCGAGACAGGTCAGCAGCCGCTCATTGCTTGCTGTTTTCATCACCCGCGCGGCCAGGCCTTCCAGCTGATCCGCGTCGCCGTCCACTTCCACGATCAACACCGCGCGCGCCGTCGCTGGCAGTGGACAGTCGGCATAGTCGCGGATCATGGTAATGGCGCGTGCGTCCATGAACTCCAGTGAGCGCGGCAGATTGCCAAGACACATGATGTCGGTAATGGCGCGCGTGGCGGCCTCGATGTCCGCGTAGCTCAGCAGCAGCGTGCGCACCGCCTGCGGCAGGGGCGTGAGTCTGAGGGTGGCCTCGGTGATCACCGCCAGCGTACCCTCGGAGCCGATCAACAGGCGCGTGAGATCGTATCCCACGACGCCCTTGGTGGTCAGCACGCCGGTGCGGATCTCCCGGCCTTCGCCGGTCACCGCGCGCAGTCCCAGCACGTTCTCGCGCGGCGTGCCGTACTTGATGGCGCGCGGCCCGGCGGCATTGCAGGCCAGGTTGCCGCCGATGGTGCAGAAGGGCGCGCTGGTGGGATCGGGGGCCCAGAAGAACCCACGGGTGGCGGCCTTTTCCTGCACCGCGGCATTGGTGGCGCCGCTTTCCGCGCGCAGGAAGCGGTTGGCGCTGTCGGGTTCACCGATGCGGCACAGGCGTTCCATGGCCAGCACCAGCCCGCCAGCGAGGGGTACCGCCGCACCGGTGGTGCCGGTACCACGGCCGCGGGTGGTCACCGGCACGCCATGTTCGTTACACAGTTGCAGGGTGTCGCGCACCTGCTCGTGGCGGGTGGGAAAGACCACCACGTCGGGCAGCTGTTGCAGGCGGCTGTTGTCGTAGCCGTAGGCCCAGCGCTCGGATTCCTCGCGCAGGATCTGGTCGCGGGCGAAGATCTCCGCCAGTCTTTTCAGCACTTGAGGGGGCAGGGATGTCACGGCAAGCTCGGGAAACTACCTCGATGAACGTGGCGCGGCAGGAGGCGCGTGGGCACCGGTGCGGGGCGCCGTGTCAGTCCGACTGGCCGAACAGGACTTCATCGATCTGGCCGCACAGGCAGTGGATGGCCAGCAGGTGAACTTCCTGGATGCGCGCCGTGGAATCCGCCGGTACGCGGATCTCCACGTCCGCCTCGCGCAACAATTTTGCCGCGCCACCGCCGTCGCGGCCGGTGAGGGCGACGATGCGCATGTCCTGTTCGATGGCGGCCTCGATGGCGCGGTTGACGTTGGCGGAGTTACCGCTGGTGGAAATCGCCAGCAGGCAGTCATTGGGTCGCCCCAGGGCGCGTACCTGCTTGGCGAAGATCTCGCCATAGTCATAGTCATTGGCGATGGACGTCATGGTGGAACTGTCGGTGGTCAGCGCCACGGCGGGCAGGGCGGGGCGCTCGCGTTCGAAGCGGTTGAGCAACTCGGCGGAGAAATGCTGTGCGTCGGCGGCGGAACCGCCATTGCCGCAGGAGAGCACCTTGCCGCCGTTGCCCAGGCAGGCAACCATGGTTTCCACGCCACGGGCGATGGGGCCGGCCAGCGCCTCCACGGCCTGCTGCTTGGCCGCGATGCTGTCGGCAAAAATACGTCGAATGTTGTCGCTAATCCTGTCGCCGGGGCTCATTACTACCAGGCCGATACGCTGAAGGCATTGCTGATCCAGTCTATCTGCACCCCGCCGCCCAGCGCCACGACGTCGAAACGCGCCGGGAGCGCCTGCCAGCGGGGGTTTTGCTGCAGGAAGTATAACGCAGTGCGGATCAGTTTGGCCTGTTTTTTCCCGTCCACGCTCTCCGCGCCGCTGCCCCAGCGATGATCGTTGCGGTAGCGCACTTCGACGAAGACCACCCCCTGTTCGGGGTGTTGCATGACGAGATCGATCTCGCCGTAGCGGCTGTGGAAATTGCGTGTCACCAGTTTCATGCCCTGGTGTTGGAGAAATTCCAGGGCCTGGTCCTCGGCGGCGCGGCCGCGTGCATCCCGTTCCATGTTTGTGCTGGCTCCCTGCCGTGTGGATGAAGTCCTGGTTTACTGGCTGCCCTCGTCGATGAGTACCGGCTGGCCGCTGCGGAAACGCACCCAGGTCAACTGGCGGTGGATGCGATTGCGTTCGTCGAGGCTGAGGCTGCCGGTCTCGCCGTCGTAGCGTTCGTAGGGATAGTTCCGTAGCGGGTTGAGGGCGGCGATGATGTTGAAGGCGTCGATACCGAGCGCAAACAGGCGTTGCAGGCTGCGGCCCACTGGCGAGATCAGGGCTTCGATCTCGTTGCGCAGGCCACTGTGGGAGCGGCTCTCCGCCAGCACCCAGGGCATGTCGCCGAAATACAGGCCATCCATGTCGCGGTCCTTCTCGCGATTGAGGTTGCCGGTGAAGACGTGCGAGGTGGCATACACGGGCAGATCCGCGGCATGGAAGAACTTGAGCTGCGGGCGGATCTGGCGCGCCTGGCGGGGATAGGCGGCGACAAAGACGAAGTCCACGTCCTGGCGGCGGCGCGGCGTGTACTTGAGGTTGCGCTTGAGCAGGGTATGCAGGCGGCGATAGCGTCGACGGCTCTCGTCGATGTTGAGCAGGCGCTTGATGGGCAGGGAGAAATCATTGTCGGTGGCATTGTAGCTCTGGCGCTCCAGCAGGGTGCCGCCGAGTTCCTCCCAGCGCGTGGCGAAGGCCTGGAAGACGCGCTCGCCCCACGGGCCGGAGGGAACCAGCGCCACCGCATTGACGTGGCCGTCGAGCCAGGTGCGTTGCGCCACCTGGCGCGCCTCTTCCTCGGGCGAGAGACTGAACTGATAGAGATTCGCCGGCACCTCCTCGATGCTGGCATAGTTCAGCGCCAGCGTCGGTACGGGTAGTTCGCCGGTGGCGGCGAGGGCGTCGGTGGCCGCCTTGCTCAGCGGGCCGACGACGAACTGGGCACCGGCGGCCACGGCCTGCTGGTAGACGGTCTGTACGTTGGCGGGATCGGCGCCGATATCGTAGATACGTACCTGTTGTTCGCGTTTCGGGCGGTGTTCGTAATAGGCCGACAGGAAGCCATCGCGAATGGCCTCGGCGGCGCGCGCGTAGCGGCCGCTGAGCGGCAGGATGAGTGCAATGTGATCCGGGTAGGTGACGTCTTCCTGCCTGCGGCTGAGGAGACCTTCAAGGAGCTCCCTGCGCGCCGGGTGGTTGGGATAGTCGTTGCGCCAGCGCGCCAGTTCCTGCTGTAGCAACTGGGGACGCAACTGGTATTTCTTGGCGATGGCCACCAGCTCCATCCAGCCGCTGAGGACGTCGGGTGGCGGCGCGACGCGCAACTGTTGCAGGCTGCGCCCGGAGAGGGTGGCGAGGCTGGCCCAGATGGCCTGCTGGTTGGCCAGCTGTACTTCCGGATCGAGCAGGTAGAAGCCGCGCGCCACCAGCTCGCGCGAGTTTTCCAGGCGCTGGCCGAGCATGGTATAGGCCGCCGCGCGCACGGCATGGTATTCCGCCTGCAACTCGGGCGGCGCGGTGGGATCCAGTGGCTCGGCGAGCAGTTCCAGGACCCGTTCCGGCTTGCGCTCGGCGAGGCGCAGTTGCGCGCGGGTGAGGATGCGCAGGGCCGGGGACACGCCAGCCAGGTCCGCTTCCATGGCGCGGTAGATCTGCAGGGCCGGGGCGAGGCGATCGGCGCGCGCCAGGGCCGCGGCCTGGCGCAGCAGGTAGCGCAGGCGGGTGGTCCCATCGGCCTGGCGCGCCAGCTCGCCGTAGAGCCGGGCGGCGTCGAGGAACTGCTCCCGCTGGAACAGGGCGACGGCGCGGGTCTCGTCATCGGCGGCGACGCCGGTCTCGGGTACGGTGGTACAGCCGGTATGGGCAAGATAAAGTAGGGCGAGGGCCGCGAGGGCGAGGATCTTTTTCATCAACTGTCCAGCTATTGTCTGCGTCCGCTGCCATCCGCTTGCGGGGGAGGCGACAGTATCCTGAGGGGGACGAATCGTGTCAATCATAAGGCCGGCGCTGTATGTTGTCGCCACGCCAATCGGCAATCTGGGCGATATGTCACAACGCGCCCGCGACGTACTGGCGGGCGTGGATCGCGTTGCCGCCGAGGACACGCGCCACAGCGGACGCCTGCTGGCCCATTTCGGCATCGCCACGCCCCTGATCTCCCTGCACGAGCACAACGAGGCACGGCGCACGGAGAGCCTTCTCGCCCGTCTCGAGGCCGGGGAGGCGGTGGCGCTCATCTCCGATGCCGGCACGCCGCTCATCAGCGATCCGGGCTTCGTTCTCGTGCGCGCGGCGCGCGCCGCCGGCTACCCGGTGCTGGCGGTACCCGGCCCCAGCGCCCTGGTGGCGGCGCTGTCCATCGCCGGCCTGCCCACCGACCGCTTCGTCTTCGAGGGCTTTCTGCCGGCAAAGGCCGCCGCCCGCGCCGCGCGCCTGCGGGCGCTGCGCGAGGAGCCGCGCACCCTGGTGTTCTACGAGAGTCCCCGTCGCGTGGACGCCACCCTCGCCGCCCTCGCCGAGGTCTTCGGCGAGGCGCGCGAGATGGTGCTGGCGCGGGAGCTGACCAAGCAGCACGAGACGGTGCTCGACGGCGACATCCGCGCGGTGCGGGCGGCCTGGGAAGCGGACCCGGGGGCACAGCGCGGCGAGGTGGTGCTGGTGGTGGGCGGCGCCCCGGCGGCGGCGGAGACGGAACTGGATGCGGAGAGCCGCCGGGTGCTGGACCTGCTGCGCGGGGAACTGCCGCTCAAGCAGGCCGCGGCGCTGGCCGCCCGCATCACCGGGGCGAAGAAGAATGCCCTCTACCAGTATGGCCTGGCGGCGTCCGGCGGGGAGGACGAGGCGGACTGAGGCCCCGCCCTCGCTGACATGGCGCGGCCCGCCGCGGGAGACGGCAAACCCTGATGAGCCGTGTCGTTACGGGGGACACGGCCCTCGAAACTCGTTCCTCGCACCTATATACTGGGTGAGGGAGTCGGCCAGACAGCCGCCGGGGCGCAGGCCCCGGAGGAAAGTCCGGGCTCCACAGGGCAGGGTGCCAGGTAACGCCTGGGCGGCGCGAGCCGACGGAAAGTGCCACAGAAAACATACCGCCGATGGCCCCTCGGGGCACAGGCAAGGGTGAAAAGGTGCGGTAAGAGCGCACCGCGCCGGTGGTAACACCGGTGGCAGGGTAAACCCCACCCGGAGCAAGGCCAAATAGGGGAACCATCGCACGGCCCGTGCGGTTCCCGGGTAGGCCGCTCGAGGCACGCGGTGACGCGTGTCCCAGATGAATGGCTGTCCACGACAGAACCCGGCTTACCGGCCGGCTCCTTTTCCTTATCTAATACATTAAATACCCCTCCCAAGTTGTTGATTATTTGACCATTCCCGGCCTGGAAACGGGGCCTTTCGGGGCTCGATCCACTTTCTCCCCCTTCACCTAAGTTACTGTGAAACAAGAAAGAATTCACACTATCCGGGGCGTTTTTGCTTGACAGGCTGGCACCGGCGTTCCTATAGTGTGTAGGAGTGGGAATTTGTGGGTAATTCTGGATCATTGGGGCATAAAGGGGGATCAGCGTGTTCCGTGGGGTCAATCATCTGAGCCTGGACAGCAAGGGTCGCATGGCCATGCCGGCGCGCTATCGCGAGCGCCTGGAAGAGGTATGCCAGGGTCAGTTAGTGATCACTGTCGACCGCGACCACTGCCTGCTGATGTACCCCCTGCGCGAGTGGGAACTCATCGAGCGCAAGCTCGTCGCCCTGCCCAGTCTCAATCCCCAGGCCAGGCGCCTGCAGCGTCTCCTCATCGGTCATGCCACTGAGTGCGAACTGGATGCCAACGGCCGCATCCTCCTGCCGCCCCCCCTGCGCGAGTTCGCCGGGCTGGACAAGCGGGTGGTGATGATCGGCCAGGGCAACAAGTTCGAAATCTGGGACGAGGAACGCTGGAACACGCGCCGTGACGAATGGCTGTCGGAAACCACTGAAGAGGATCTCGAACTACCGGACGAACTGGGCACGCTTTCCTTATAAGAAAGGGCACATGAGCACACAAACGCACATTCCCGTCATGCTGGAGGAAGTCCTCGAGGGGCTCGCCATCCGCCCCGACGGCCGCTACGCCGACGGGACCTTCGGCCGTGGCGGCCACAGCCAGGCCGTTCTCGCGCGCCTCGGTCCAGAGGGACGCCTGCTGGTCATGGACAAGGATCCCCAGGCCATCGCCTGCGCCGGGGAGCGGCTGGGCGGTGATCCGCGCGTCACCATCCAGCAGGGCTCCTTCTGCGAACTGCCGCGAAAGGTACGCCAGCTGGGCTGGTGGGGCCAGGTGGACGGCATTCTGCTCGATCTCGGCGTATCCTCGCCGCAACTGGACGATCCCCGGCGGGGCTTCAGTTTCCGCGAGGATGGTCCGCTGGACATGCGCATGGACCCCGGCGCCGGGCAGAGCGCCGCCGAGTGGCTGGCCGGCGCCGGGGAAGACGAGATCGCCACGGTGCTCAGGGAATACGGCGAGGAGCGCTTCGCCCGCCGCATCGCCCGCGCCATCATCCGTGAACGGGAGCAGGCGCCCATCGATACCACGCGCCGCCTCGCCGCCATCGTCGCCGGCGCCAATCCCACGCGCGAGCGCAACAAGGACCCGGCGACGCGCAGTTTCCAGGCCATTCGCATTTTCATCAACAGCGAACTGGAGGACCTGAAGCAGGCCTTGCCGGAAATGCTCGAGGCCCTGCGTCCCGGCGGCCGCCTGGTGGTGATCAGTTTTCATTCGCTGGAGGATCGCATCGTCAAGCGTTTCATCCGCGAACAGCAGCGGGGCGACGATTTTCCGCCCGACCTGCCCATTACCCATGTGCAGATGAATTCCCGCCTGCGCGCCGTGGGCAAGGCGCGCTTTCCCTCGGCGGAAGAAGTGGCGCGCAACCCCCGCGCCCGCAGCGCGGTGCTGCGTGTGGCGGAGCGACTGCCATGAAAAACATCCTGCTCGTCTCCCTCCTCGTCGCCGCCGTGCTGTCCTCGGCGCTCGGCGTGGTCTATACGCGCCATCAGCAGCGTGAGCTGTTCATCCAGCTACAGGCGCTGCGTGCCGAGCGCGACCGCCTGAATATCGAGTGGGGCAAGCTGCAACTGGAACAGAGTACCTGGGGGACGCACGTGCGCATCGAGCGCGTGGCGCGCAAGCGCCTGCGCATGGAGCCGCCCGAGTTCCGCGACATCGTGGTGGTGAAACATGACTGATCGCCCCACCGCCGCCGTCAGCCCCTTCCGCCTTGCCCTGGTGCGCGGCATCTTCCTGTTCGCCGTGCTGGTGCTGGTCTGGCGGGGTATCGACCTGCACGTCTTCCAGCAGGCGCAACTGCAACGCGAGGGTGACGCACGCGCCATCCGCGTGGTGCCGCTGGCCGCCCATCGCGGCATGGTCCTCGACCGCAACCGCAAGCCGCTGGCCATCAGCACGCCGGTGGATTCCCTGTGGGTCCAGCCGCGGGAATTCCTGCAGGCCCGCGCGCAGTGGCCGGCGCTGGCGAAGATCATCGGCATGGACGTCGCTCGCATGGAGCGCTTCGTCATGCAACGGCAGGGACGCGAGTTTCTCTACCTCAAGCGGCGCCTGACACCGGACAAGGCCGACCAGGTGCGCGCGCTGAAACTGCCGGGCGTCAACTTCCTGCGCGAGTACCGGCGCTACTACCCCCTCGGCGAAGTGGCGGCGCATGTGGTGGGCTACACCGACGTGGATGACCGCGGCCAGGAAGGCATCGAACTGGCCTGGGAGGACTGGCTGCGCAGCCGGCCGGGCAAGAAGCGCGTCGTGCGCAACCTGCTCGGCCAGATCATCGAAGACGTGGAGCAGATCGAAGCGGCCCAGGCCGGCCGCGACATCGTCCTCAGCCTGGACAATCGCCTGCAATACCTCGCCTACCGCGAGCTCAAGCGCGCGGTGAAGAAGCACGGCGCGCGTGCCGGCTCCGCGGTGATCCTCGACGTGCGCAGCGGCGAGATCCTCGCCATGGTCAACCAGCCGGCCTACAACCCCAACAACCGCCAGCGCCTGCGGACGGCACGCTTCCGCAAGAACCGCGCGGTGACCGACGTGCTCGAACCCGGTTCCACCATCAAGCCTTTTATCGTCGCCGCGGCCATGGAGAACGGTCTGGTGCGGCCGCACACGGTGATCAATACCGCGCCGGGGCTGTTGCGCGTCGGCCACAATACTGTTCGCGACATTCGCAATTACGGGCGCATCGACGTGGCCACCATTCTGAAAAAGTCCAGCAACGTGGGCGCCACCCGCATCGCGCTGGCCACGCCGCCGGAACAGGTGTGGAACACGCTGGTGCGGGTCGGTTTCGGTCAGCCCACCGCCAGCGGTTTTCCCGGCGAGGCCACGGGACGCCTGCCCCATTACCGCAACTGGCGCGAGATCGAGCGCGCCACGCTGGCCTTCGGTTACGGCCTGGCGGTCACGCCCCTGCAACTGGCGCAGGCCTATGCCGTCATCGCCAACGGCGGCATGATGCAGCGCCCCGCCTTCCTGTTCGGCGGCGACCGGGACGCGCCGGTGCGGGTGATGAAGGCGAAGACGGCCCGCGACATCCTCGGTATGCTGGAGGCCGTGGTCTCCAGCGAGGGCACCGCCTCGCAGGCCGCCATCCCCGGTTACCGCATTGCCGGCAAGACCGGCACGGTGAAGAAGGTCGGTCCCGGCGGTTATCTCGAAGACCACTATATCTCGGTGTTCGTCGGTATCGCGCCGGTCAGCGATCCGCGCATGGTGATGGTGGTGACGGTGGACGATCCCCGTGGCGAGGATTACTACGGCGGCAAGGTGGCGGGGCCGGTGTTCGCGCGCGTCATGGCCGGCGCCCTGCGGCTCTACAACGTGCCCATGGACGATCTCGACAACCCCGACATCCGGCTGGCCGCAGTGGAGGGTCGACAATGATGGCCGCCAGGAAACGCCATGACGATCTGCCGGCGCTCCTGTCCGGCATTGTCGATCTCGACGCCTGCATTCGCGACGAGCTGGCGGGGATCTCCGTCACCGGGCTCACCGCCGACAGCCGCGAGGTGCAGGCCGGCGATCTCTACCTGGCCTGCGTGGGCAACACGCCACGCGGCGCCGGTTTCATCGACGAGGCGCTGGCGCGCGGCGCGGCGGCCATCTTCTGGCAGAGCGACGGCGAGGCGGAGCCCCTGTCCGTCCTCTGGCGCGGCGGCGCCGCGGGGGAACGGGTACCGGTGGTCGCCATCCCGCAACTGCGTTCCCGGGTCGGCAGCATTGCCGACCGTTTCTTTGGGGAACCTTCCGCGCGGCTTTTCGTCATCGGTATTACCGGCACCAACGGCAAGACCTCCTGCTCGCAGTTCATCGCCCAGGCGCTGGGCGAGAAACGCTGCGGCGTCATCGGCACCCTGGGGCACGGCATGCCGGGCCGGCTCACCAGCACCGGCCACACCACGCCGGACGCGGTGAGCTGTCACCGCTGGCTGGCAAGCATGTGTGATGCGGGCGCGGACAGCGCGGCCATCGAGGTGTCTTCCCATGCCCTGGAGCAGGGGCGCGTGGACGGCGTGCGCTTCGACTGCGCGGTGTTCACCAACCTGTCGCGTGAACATCTCGACTACCACGGCAACATGGAGCGTTATCGTCTCGCCAAGACGAAGCTCTTTACCGTGCCGGGGCTGCGCTACGCCGTCATCAACAGCGACGACGAGGTGGGTCGCGCCCTGCTCGCGGTGATCCCGGACAGCGTGGAGATCGTCACCTGTGGGCTCGAGGCCCAGCGCCTGCGACCGACGGTATACGGCCATGAGCTGGAATTGCGCAGTGGCGGCCTGGCGATGACGGTGGATACGCCGTGGGGCAGCGGCCGGGTTCAGGCCCGTCTCATCGGGCGTTTCAACGCCAGCAACGTGCTCGCTACCCTGGCGGTACTGCTCATCCGCGGCCTGCCCTGGGAAGAGGCCGTGGCCCGCATCGCGCAACTGCGCACGGTGCCGGGTC
>JALTLF010000220.1 GCA_027005735.1 Chromatiales bacterium
CCGGCGCCTCGGGCGCCCTGTTGCTCCTCACCGGCCTGCTGGTGGATCGCGATCAGCAGGTGCTGATGGCCGATCCCGGCTATCCCTGCAATCGCCATTTCGTGCGTTTCGTGGAGGGGCGGGCGGGTCTCATCCCGGTGGGGCCGGAAACCGGCTACCAGCTCAATACGGAACTGCTGGCCGCCCACTGGGAGACGCAAGGGGCGGCGGACACCGTCGCCGCGCTGGTGGCCTCGCCCTCCAATCCCACCGGCACCTGCATCGCGCCCGACGAGCTGGCGAAAATGGCGGCCTTCGCGCGCTCGCGCCACGCCTGGCTGCTGGTGGACGAGATCTACCAGGCGCTGGTCTACGGGCGGGAGCCGGCCTCGGTGCTGGCGGTGAGCGACGAGGTATTCGTCATCAACAGCTTTTCCAAGTATTTCTGCATGACCGGCTGGCGCCTCGGCTGGCTGGTGGCGCCCCCCGAGGCCGTGCCGGCGCTGGACCGCCTGGCGCAGAACCTGTTCCTCGCCGCCTCCACTCCCGCCCAGCATGCCGCGCTGGCCGCCTTCGGCGCCGAGAGCCGCGCCATCCTCGAAGCCCGGCGGGCCGAGTTCGCCGCGCGCCGGGACTTCCTGCTGCCGGCCCTGCAAGGGCTGGGCCTCGAGGTGGCCGTGGCGCCCGAGGGGGCCTTCTATATCTACGGGGACTGCCGGGACTGGCTGGCGAAGAGCGGCGCGGCCGACAGCATGGCGCTGGCCGAGCGGCTGCTGGAAGAGGCGGGCGTGGCGGTGACCCCCGGCGTGGACTTCGGCAGCCACCGGGCCGGTGAGCACCTGCGCTTTGCCTATACCACCTCGCTGCCGCGCCTCGAGGCGGGCGTGGCGCGCCTGGCGCGTTTTCTCGACGGCGCCTGAGCCGACCGGCTTCCGCGTAGCGCTTCAGGCGGTGGCTTCGGCCTCCGCGTCGCGGAACTTCTCCAGCCACATGGCCGTGGCCCCCGCCACCGCCACCGGCATGGCGATGAAGTTGAGCAGCGGCACCATGGTGGCCAGGGTCACCGCGCCGCCGAAGCCCAGGGTCATCATGCGCTGGCTGGCGGCGGCCTGGCGCACCTCGCGGAAACCCATGCCGCGGTTGTCCATGGGATAGTCCAGGTATTCCAGCGACATCATCCAGGCGCCGAACAGGGGCCAGTAGATGGGTGCCAGCAGGTTGATCACCGGCACGAAGGAGAGCAGCAGCAGCGGGATGGCCCACAGCAGGAAGTAGCCCCACTTTTTCAGTTCCTTGACCAGCGCGCGCAGGGCCTCGGCCCACAGGCTGCGCCCGCCCTCCGGGGGCTTGCGCCCGGTGAGGTGTTCCTCCACCGCCGCGGAGAGATAGCCGTTGAAGGGCGAGCCGATGAGGTTGGCCACCATGGTGAAGGTGAAGAACAGGATCAGGCCGATGGTTACCGCGAACAGCACCCACAGGACCCATTCCAGCCAGAACAGCCAGTCCCACAGCTCCGGCACCACGCTGTCCACCCAGTTGCTGAATTCGCCACTCACCCAGGTGATGGCCCAGGCGAACAGCAGCACGTTGATGGTCAGCGGGATGGCCACCCAGCGTTTCACGCCGGGCTTGAAGATGAGTTCGAGACCGCGAAAGAAGAAGCCGAAGCCGGTGAAGGGATTGGTCATGGCACTGTCGTCTTATGGGTTGTTGTTGTCGGAGCCGTCGCCGGCCGCGGGCAGGTCGCCGTGGGCGAGTCGCGCCGCGCCGCAGGCGGCCTCGTCGTACCGGGCGGCGAGAAAGGGGACGCCCAGCCGTTGTTGGCGGATCCGCGTCCACGCCGGGTTGCGGCTGCCCCCGCCCACGCTGCGGACGTTCACCGGCCAGGGCGCGCCCAGCTCGCCGAGACGGCGGTAGCCAGTGTATTCAATTTGCGCCATGCCTTCCAACAGGCCCTGGAAGAAGCGCGCGTCGTCGTCGGGGCGAGGCGCCAGGCGCGGCGCGAGGGCCGGGTCGTTGACCGGGAAGCGCTCCCCCGGGCGGCACAGGGGGTAGTAGTCCAGCCCCGTGGGCCGGTCGGGGTCAAGGCGCGGCGTGAGCGCGGCCATTTCGGCCTCGCTGAAGAACTGGCGCAGCACCGCGCCGCCGCTGTTGGAGGCGCCGCCCGCCAGCCACAGATCACCGAGACGGTGACTGTAGATGCCGTAGTCCTCCGCCACCACCGGCCGGGTGGCGAGCACCTTGAGCACCAGCGTGGAACCCAGCGAGGTGACCGCCTCGCCGGGCCGGCACGCGCCGGTGGCGAGAAAGGCCGCGGTGCTGTCGGTGGTGCCCGCCACCACCGTGGCCTCGGCGGGCAGGCCGGTTTCCTCCGCGGCGGCCCGCGTCAGCCTGCCGATGGGGCTGCCGGGGGGGTGCACCACGGGCAGGCAGCGGGCGGGCAGGATCTCCTCCGGCCAGTCGGGCCAGCGGCGCGCCACGACGTCGTAGCCGGACTTCAGGGCGTTGTTTTCATCGCTGTGGCCGAAGTCGCCGCACAGGCGGCCGGCGAGCCAGTCGGCCTGGTGCAGGAAGCGGTGGGCCCGGGGATAGTGCCGGCGCAGCCACAGGAGGCGCGCCAGCCCTGGCAGGCCGGCGAGGGGGAGGGCCGTTGGCGGGGCCTCGCGCCGGTCGTCGTACATCAGCGCCGGTCCCAGCGGC
>JALTLF010000221.1 GCA_027005735.1 Chromatiales bacterium
TCAACACTGCTCCCAGGGCAGGCCTTCGAAGCGCCAGCCGCCCAGCGTGCTGCGGTGATGGTGTTCGTCCAGTTCGCCTTCGAAGCCGTCGGCGATGTTATAGACGTCGTGGAAGCCTTCCCTGAGCAACAGTTCGCCCGCTTCCAGCGAACGCTTGCCGCTGCGGCAGATGAGCAGCACGGGGACGTTGTGCCCGCCATCGCGATGGTCGAGACCGCCGAGGATCAGCTTGCGCACCTCGGCGGCGAAGTTGGGGTTGATGACCCAGTCGGGTTCGTCGATCCAGGGGATGTTGATGGCACCCACGGGGTGGCCGATGAAGAGAAATTCCATGTGCGAGCGCACGTCCACCAGCAGGGCGCGCGGATCCGCCTCGAGGATGCGCGCTGCCTCCCGTGGCGCGACGGTCCTGACCTTTTCCTGTGCCATGGTCCTCCCTGCGCTCGTGGGGTAACGGGGCGGGATGAGGAAGCCGGCTCAGTCGATGCACTTCACCCTGAGGATGACGCCATCCACGCCGGTGACTTCCACCTTCGTGCCCGCCGGGCAGTCTTCGCCCTCGATCTTCCAGGTGGAGTCGTCCACGTGGATCTTGCCGCTGCCGTTGACCACCGGCTCGTCCAGCGTGAATACGCGCCCCACGTACTGCTCGCCGCGGCGGTTCAACACCGGCTGCTCGGTTTGCGTGGGGTGCTTCTGCAGGTACATGCGCCACAGCAGGATGCTGGCCACCGACAGCACGCCCCAGATCCCCCACTGCAGCTTCCAGTCGAGGTCGAAGACCAGTTCCAGCAGGCCCACCACCCCGGCGGCGGCGCCCATCCAGATAAAGATAGCACCCGGGGCGAAGACTTCGAGGATGACGAAGGCCACGCCGAGGATCCACCAGTGCCAGTGGTTCATCTCGAACATGGCTCAGGCGCCCTTCTGTTTGGCCATGGCTTCCTTCGCCAGCTCGGCGATGCCGCCGATGGCGCCGATGACACCGCTGGCCTCCATGGGCATGAAGACCAGTTTCTCGTTGGGCGCCGCGGCGATGTTGTTGAGCGCCTCGACGTACTTGGTGGCGACGAAGTAGTTGATGGCATTGAGGTCGCCCTGGGCGATGGCCTGGGAGACCATGTGGGTGGCCTTGGCCTCGGCCTCGGCGAGACGTTCGCGGGCCTCGGCCTCGCGGAAGGCGGCCTCCTTCTGGCCCTCGGCCTCGAGGATGGCGGCCTGTTTCTCGCCCTCGGCGCGCAGGATCTCCGACTGGCGCTTGCCCTCGGCCTCGAGGATCTCGGCGCGCTTGTCACGCTCGGCCTTCATCTGGCGCGCCATGGCATCCACCAGGTCGCGCGGCGGGCTGATGTCCTTGATCTCGATACGCGTGACCTTCACGCCCCAGGGGGTGGTGGCGTCGTCCACCACGGAGAGCAACTGGGCGTTGATCTTGTCACGCTGGGAAAGCAGCTCGTCGAGGTCCATGGAACCCATGACGGTACGGATGTTGGTCATGGTGAGGTTGAGGATGGCCACCTGCAGGCGGTTGACCTCGTAGGCCGCCTTGGCCGAGTCGAGCACCTGGAAGAAGACCACGCCGTCCACGCGCACCATGGCGTTGTCCTTGGTGATGACTTCCTGCGAGGGCACATCGAGCACCGTCTCCATCATGTTGATCTTGTGCCCGATGCGGTCGATGATGGGGATGATGACGTGGAAGCCGGGGCTCAGCACGCGGGTGAAACGCCCCCAGCGCTCCACCGTGTACTCCCAGCCCTGCGGCACCATCTTCGCCCCGGAGGCCACGATGACGATGGCCAGGATGACGAAGACAATGGTGAAAATACCGGCGAGTTCGATCCCTCCAAACATGCTGCGCTCCTCTTGATCTTGTTGGTAACGTCCTGATTGCTAACGCAATTCGACCAGTACGGGGTTAAAGCGCCCGTTGTTGGCCGCCCCCCGACCACGATACACTACCTGACATGAGCGCGCAGATAAAACCCCGCATGAAGGCCGTGACGCCCGCCGAGGCGGTGGGCCGCGTGGTGCCGGTGAAACCGCCGCGCGCCATCATGCGCCCGGTGGGCAAGGCCATCCACGACTTCGACATGATCCGCGACGGTGACCGCATCCTGCTGGGCGTCTCCGGCGGCAAGGACTCCCTCAGCCTGCTGCACGTGCTCCAGCACCTGAGCACCTACGCGCCGGTGAACTTCGAACTGGGCGCCATCACCGTGGATCCCATGGCGCCGGACTTCGACCCTTCCGGCCTCAAGCCCTACCTGGCGGAACTGGGCATCCCCTACCACTACTGCCGGCAACCCATCCTCGAGCAGGCCCGGGAGCACATGGACGAAGACGGCTCCTACTGCGCCTTCTGCTCGCGCATGAAGCGCGGCATCATGTACACCACGGCGCGCGAGCACGGCTACAACGTCATCGCCCTGGCCCAGCACCTCGACGATCTCGCCGAGAGCTTCCTCATGGCCGCCTTCCACAACGGCATGCTGCGGACCATGAAGGCCCACTACACCAACCGCGACGGCGACCTGCGCATCATCCGCCCGCTGGCCTACGTGCGCGAGGCCCAGACCCGCGACTTCGCCGCCGCCGCCGGCCTGCCGGTGGTGCCCGACTCCTGTCCCGCCTGCTTCCAGATGCCCACCCAGCGCCAGCACTTCAAGGAACTGCTGGCCGCCGAGGAGAAGGCCAATCCCCTCCTGTTCCCCTCCCTGCTCAATGCCATTCGCCCACTGATGGGCGTAAAAACGGCTGATTGAGTCCAGCTTTTCCCACTTTTCTCGTTTTTCGCAACAATACTGTTTACGTGGGTAATTTTTACCGATTATAGGGATAATTTCGTCGAAAGTGGGTAATTATGATTGATTTTCGGCGAAAATCGTGGCGGAAGGGGCGGGCCTGAGCCCACTCATCCATAGGGATAGGGGTTTTTCTCCCCCTCGGGGCGGGTCTGGAAGAGGCGGAAAGACCACATGTACTGGTCCGGGGCGCGGCGCACCATGCGCTCGATCTCGGCATTCTGGCGCTCGGCGTCCGCCTGTTCGTCGCCGCCGGGAAAGTCCTCCAGCGGCGGATCGATGACCACGCGGTACCGGCCCGTCTCGGCATCGAAGTAGCTCATGGTGGGCAGGACCACCGCCCGGGCCATGCGGCTCATGCGTCCCAGCGCCGTGATGGTGGCCTGGGGCACGCCGAAGAAGGGCGCGAAGACCGTGCGCTGGGTGCCGCCGAGATCCTCGTCGGGCACGTAGTAGAACAGGTGGCCCTGTTTCACCGCCTTGATGACGCCGCGGATCCCCTGCTCGCGCAGGCACAGGTGGGCGCCGAAGCGGATGCGCCCGCGGGCAAGGAAATATTCCATCAGGGGATTGCGCATGGTCTTGATGAGTCCCACCACGGCGAAGCGGCGCGAGATGGCCAGGCCGCCGAAGTCCAGCGCCACGCTGTGCCCGGTGAGCAGCAGCACGCTGCGCCCCTCGTTGAGGCTCTCGCGAATGTGTTCCTCGCCCTCGATGCTGATGAGGCGATCGAGGGTACGCGCCCCGGCCCACCACAGGAAACCGTAGTCGAGAAAGGTGCGCATCATGAGGCGCATGTTGCGCCGTCCCATGGCCTCGTGCTCGTGCTCCGGCATGTCGGGGAAACACCACGCCAGGTTGATGAGGATGATCTCGCGGCGCTTTTCATTGCCCTCCCAGGCGCGATCACCGAGCCAGTTGCCGATGCGATCGCGCCAGCGGCGCGGCAGCTTGATCACCAGGCGAATGAGACCGATGCCAAGCCAGGTCCCCCAGAAACGCGGGTGAAAGAAACGCGCCTCGAGGTGTGGCCGGTATTCGCCTTCCGCCGCCTCGCGGCGGCGAAAGCGCTTGAGCAAGCTGTCAATCACGATGAAAAAACTCGTCCCCTTGCACGCCGCGCGGTTTCAGATTTCCGCCAGCAATGTGTCCATCATCGACTCGGCCTGCGTGGCATAACCGCCGCCAAACAGGTTGAAGTGGTTGAGGATGTGGTAGAGATTGTAGAAGGTCCGGCGCACGCGATAGCCCGCATCCAGCGGCCAGGCCTCGTTGTAGGCATCGTAGAATACACGCCCGAAGCTGCCGAACAGTTCCGTCATGGCGAGGTCCGCCTCGCGATCACCGAAGTACACCGCCGGGTCGAAGATCACCGGCGCCCCCTCGCGGCTCACGCCGTAGTTGCCCGACCACAGATCACCGTGCAGCAGGGAAGCCTCCGGCCGGTAATCAGTGAAGAAGGCCTCGAGATCCGCCAGCAGGCGCTCGCCCTTGTCGAGCACGCGGTGGCCGATGCCGCGGCGCTGCGCCAGCCGTAACTGGTAGCCCAGGCGTTGTTCGCGCCAGAAGGCGAGCCAGTCCGCGTTCTCCTCGTTGGGCTGCGGCGTGGCACCGATGGTATTGTCGCGGTGCCAGCCGAATCGACCGCGGGTGTGGCGGTGCATGTCCGCCAGTTCGCGGCCCAGCTGCGCCATGGCCGCGCCGCCACCCCCCGCGCCCATGTCGAGGTATTCCATGGCGATGAAGGCCTGCCCGTCGAGGCAGCCGGCGCAAATGGGCACGGGCACGCGCACGGCGTCGGCCTCGGCCATGGCAGCGAGACCCTCGGCCTCGGCCTCGAACATGTCCAGCTTGTCGGCGCTGTTGAACTTGACGAAGCAGTCCCGTTGCGCGCCCCGCAGGCGCCAGGCCTCGTTGATGCAACCGCCACCGACACTGCTGCGTTGCTCGATGGAAAACGGCTCCCCGAGGGCGTCGCCGATGTGTTGCGCGAGTGTCTCCCAGTTCACGATGCGTCCGAGTGATGATTCAGGCCGACTGTCCCCGTGTCGCCACGGGACCTGTGCCAACGCGGGGTTGGGGCAAGGGGGTTTACCGGCCACGGGCGTGAGCGGCGCAATCATACCGGATCACTAAAGACTTTGCCCGGTGTTCCGCTAAGTTTTCCATGGCAGGGCCCTCGGAAAATCCCCCCTTGTGTGAACGCATCGGGCGCGAAAAGTTCGAAGAAGTGATTGAAAGTTTTTACGAAAAACTCTTCGACGATCCCGTACTGGGAAAATACTTTCGCGGTATTTCCGATCTGGAGTCACACAAGCAACGCTTTCGCGCCTTCTGGTGGATCGGCCTCGGCGGCGAGGACACGAGGCCGCCGGCCATCGACATGGTGGGCAAGCACGAGGGACTCGGACTGGGGGCCAACGAGTTCAATCGCTGGGCGGGCCTGTTCGCCGAGACCCTGCACCAGGCCCTCGAAGCCCCGCTGGCCGAGGCCTGGATCCGCATGGCCCAGGGCATCATCCGACGCCTGCGATCCATCCCGTAGCAGAGCGAGCTGTCCCGGGGCATTTCCCTCCCCGCGCGATCTTCGCTGACGCACCAGCGCAGCGCCCCGCCCCCGGGCGGCATCGCCATGCCGGCGCGGGGGACGGTGTCATTGACCCATGTCCTTTCGCCCGCCCACGTCCGCGCGGTAGGATAGGGGCTCGTTTCGATGACTTGCCCGCGAAGGACACCCGATCATGAAGGTCTATGGAGAAATCAACGACGAGCTCGCCGCCTGGATCGCGGCCCAGCATGTCTTTTTCGTCGCCAGCGCGCCGCTCTCGCCCCAGGGACACGTCAATGTCTCGCCCCGCGGCCTCGACAGCCTGCGCATCCTCGATCCCAACCGCGTGGCGATCCTCGATCTCACCGGCAGCGGCAACGAGACCGCCGCCCACCTGAAGGAAAACGGTCGCCTGACGGTGATGTTCTGCGCCTTCGAGGGCGAGCCGCGCATCCTGCGCCTCTACGGCGAGGGCGAGGTCATCCAGCCCGGCGACGAGGACTGGGCCGATCTGCGCGGGCGCTTCGCCGACGACATCCCCGGCGTGCGCCAGATCTTCCACCTCATGGTGACGCGGGTACAGACCTCCTGCGGCTACGGCGTACCGCTGATGGATTTCGTCGCCGATCGCCAGCGCCTCACCGACTGGGCGGCGGAAAAGGGCGAGGAGGGCATAGCCCGCTACCAGCGCGAGAAGAACGCCCGCTCCATCGACGGCCTGCCCACGCCGGGCTTCGGCGAGGAGGCCTGAGGACCGCCGGGGGCGAGGGGTTAGAAGGGAGGAAACGGGCCGTTTTTCGCGCCTGGATGGAGCCGCGAAGGCACGCTCATAACACAGGATCCGGCAGCTTGACAAGACATGACACGGCCCTGACGGCGACTTTTATGCACAATGCCGGTGCAGTCGGCGCGGCGGGGGAGCTCCGGGTCTGGAAAGCACATAAGCAAACGCTGAAATACTGTAACTTATTGATTAAAAAGGGAGTTTAATGACGTTCAAAATATGACCATTTTAACCGCCCTGTAATAAAATCGCGGCTTAGGCGCGTTTTACCCCATTTCATCCACACAGTTATCCACAGCTTCTGTGGATAAAAATCATTCTCAAATCGCAACAAAGACTTACCGGCATTTTTCCAGAAACCAGATGCAGCATCGCGAGCAACTTCGGCCCCCGGCGCGGTCCGCCACCGACCCCCGCCGTCGTCCATGAGCCAGAACGGGAACAGCCCCACCGTGATCCGCGTCGCCGTGCCGGTACCCCTGCGGCGGGGCTTCGACTACCGCCTGCCCGCCGGGATGGATGCCGCGCAATGCCCCCCCGGCGTGCGCGTGCGCGTGCCTTTCGGCCCGCGCAAACTGGTGGGCGTGGTCTTGGAGAGCCCGGCCAGGAGTGAGCTGCCCCCCGGGCGCCTGCGGCCCCTCGTGGAGGTGCTCGACGACGCCCCCCTGCTCGATGCCGAGATGCTGGCCTTCCTGCAATGGGCGGCGGGCTATTACCACCACCCCGTGGGCGAGGCGATCCAGCACGCCCTGCCCGCCCTGTTGCGCAAGGGTGGGGCGGCCGAGGGGCGCGCCGAGACCCGCTGGTACGTCACCCCCGCCGGCGCGGCCGTGGATCCCGCCGTGGCCCTGTCCCGCGCACCGCGCCAGGCGGCCCTGCTCACCGAGTTGCAGGCCGCGGGAGAGGCGGGGCTCGACAGCGCCCACTTCGCACAAGGCCACGCCACCTGGCGCACGCCGCTGGCGCGCCTGGAAGATGCCGGCCTGCTGGCGCGCCGGCAGCGTCTCCCCGTGCAACACGGCCAGGGGGATGCCGGCCCCACTCTCCACGCGGAACAACGGGCGGCGGTGGACGCGGTGGTGGCGGCCATGGCGGGGGAGCGCGGCGGGGGCCAGTTCCTGCTCGACGGCATCACCGGCAGTGGCAAGACCGAGGTCTACCTGCACGCCATCCAGCAGGCGGTGGACGCCGGACGCCAGGCGCTGGTGCTGGTGCCCGAGATCGGCCTCACCCCCCAGCTGCTGCGCCGTTTCGGCCACCGCCTGGCGGCGCGCATCACCGCCCTGCACTCGGGGCTGAGCGACACCGAGCGCCTCTCCGCCTGGCTGGCGGCGGCCCGCGGCGAGGTGGACGTGATCATCGGCACCCGCTCGGCCGTCTTCACGCCGCTGGCACGCCCCGGGCTGTTCATCGTCGACGAGGAACACGATCCCTCGCTCAAGCAGCAGGACGGTTTCCGTTACCACGCCCGCGACCTCGCCCTGGTGCGCGCCCACCGCGCGGGCGTGCCGGTGGTGCTGGGCTCCGCCACGCCCTCGCTGGAGAGCCTCCACCAGGTGACCACCGGCCGCGCCACCCGCCTGGTCCTCAGCCGGCGCGCCGGCGAAGCCGGGCTACCGCGCTTTCGCGTGCTGGACGTGCGCCGCCAGCCCTTCGACGGCGCCCTCTCCCCCCTGATGCACGAGGCCGTCGCCGCCCACCTCGCCGCGGGCAACCAGGTGCTACTGTTTCTCAACCGGCGTGGCTTCGCCCCCGCCCTCATGTGCCACGACTGCGGCTGGATCGCCCACTGCCAGCGCTGCGATTCCCACCTCACCCTGCACCGTGGCGAGGGCCGCCTGCGCTGCCACCACTGCGGCGCCGAGCGGCCGCTGGTGGAACAGTGCGGCGAGTGCGACAACACCGAGCTGCTCTCCGTGGGGCTCGGCACCGAGCGCATCGAGGCCCAGTTGCAGGCGCACTACCCCGACCACGAGATCCTGCGCGTGGACCGTGACACCACCCGGCGCAAGGGCAGCCTCGATGCCATCCTCGAGCGGGCGCGCGGCGGCGGCGCCCGGATCCTCGTCGGCACCCAGATGCTGGCCAAGGGCCATCACTTCCCCGACGTCACCCTGGTGGGCATCGTCGATGCCGACCAGGGCCTCTACAGCGCCGACTTCCGCGGCCCCGAGCGCATGGCGCAGACCATCCTGCAGGTGGCCGGGCGGGCCGGGCGCGCCGAGAAGCCCGGCGAGGTGGTGATCCAGACCCACCAGCCCGACAATCCCCTGCTCATGACCCTGATGCGCGACGGCTACGCGCCCTTCGCCGAGGCGCTCATGGCCGAGCGCCGGGAGGCGGGCTGGCCCCCCTTCAGCCACCTCGCCCTGTTGCGCGCCGAGGCGCCGGGGCGCGAGGCGCCGCTGACCTTCCTGCAACGCGCCCGCCAACTGGCCGAGGGCCTGCGCCCCGCCGGGGTGGATCTGCTCGGCCCCCTGCCCGCGCCCATGGAGCGGCGCGCCGGGCGCTACCGCGCGCAACTGCTGGTGCAAGCCCGCGAGCGCCGCCCCCTGCACGCCCTGCTCGCCCGCTGGCTGCCGCAACTGGAGGCCGCCCCCTGGGCGCGCGAGGTGCGCTGGTCCATCGACATCGACCCGCAGGACATGTTTTAAACCGAATCACTCTCTCAACCACAGAGGACACGGAGCGCACAGAGAAACCATTATTTTGCTTTCGGGCAATTCCACCTCTGTGTCCTCTGTGGTTAGAGTTTTTTGATTTGGGTTGCAGTTTGGCAGTGGGGGGCGATAATACGCGCTTTGTCACGCCGCTCGGGACAGGAAGCCGTTCCTTGCGCGCCACGGCCCTTGCCCGGTAACGTTGTTTCATGAAAACCCTGCTCCAGTCCCTGCTCGCCGAGGCCCTGCAAACGCTCGCTGCCGAGGGCCAGCTTCCCGCCGAGACGCCGGCGATCCACATCGAGCGTACCCGCGACGCCAGCCACGGCGACTACGCCAGCAACATCGCCATGATGCTGGCCCGCCCGGCGAAGAAGAAGCCGCGCGACATTGCCGAGGCCATCGTCGCCGCCCTGCCGGCACACCCGCAGGTGGAGAAGGTCGAGATCGCGGGGCCGGGCTTCATCAATTTTCATCTCAGCGCCGAGGCGGCCTTCGCCATCGTGCCCGCCATCCTCGACGCCGGGGAACAGTACGGCCGCTCCCGGCTCGGCGCGGGCCAGCGCGTGCAGGTGGAATTCGTCTCGGCCAATCCCACCGGCCCCCTGCACGTGGGCCACGGGCGCGGCGCGGCCTACGGCGCGGTGGTGGCCGATCTGCTCGCCGCGGTGGGCTTCGAGGTCCACCGCGAGTACTACGTCAACGACGCCGGGCGCCAG
This sequence comes from Chromatiales bacterium, assembly GCA_027005735.1. Classification (GTDB taxonomy): domain Bacteria; phylum Pseudomonadota; class Gammaproteobacteria; order CAMYNG01; family CAMYNG01; genus HyVt-448. The sequence goes on from JALTLF010000221.1 coordinate 9,516, forward strand.
ATGGACATTCTCGCCACCAGCGTGTGGCTGCGTTACCTGGAGTTGTGCGGCGAGGAACTGCGCTTCCCCGCCAACGGCTACAAGGGCGACTATGTGTGGGACATCGCCGCGGCCCTGCATCGGGAGAACGGCGAGGCCATGCGGCATGCCGCCGCCGAGGTCTTCGCCGGGCTGCCGCCGGACGAGGGCCAGCCCGAGGGCGACAAGGAGGCCCACATCGACGGCCTCATCGCGCGCGCCCGCGCGCTGCTGCATCCCGACCAGTACCGGCTGGTGTTCGATCTGGCGCTCAACTACATCCTCGACGACATCCGCGACGACCTGCACCACTTCGGCGTGGAATACGATGAATGGTTCTCCGAGCGCTCGCTGACCGAGAACGGGCTGGTCACGCTGGCCATCGAGCGCCTGCAGAAGAGCGGTCATACCTATGAGAAGGATGGCGCCATCTGGTTCCGCTCCTCGGACTTCGGTGACGAGAAGGACCGCGTGCTGGTACGCGACAACGGCCAGACCACCTACTTCGCCTCGGACATCGCCTACCACATGAACAAGCTGGAGCGCGGTTTCCATCGCGTCATCGACATCTGGGGCGCCGATCACCACGGTTACGTGCCGCGCGTGAAGGCTGCCCTCGAGGCGCTGGGCTACGACCCGGATAAACTCGACGTGTTGCTGGTGCAGTTCGCCGTGCTCTACCGCGGCGGCGAGAAGCTGCAGATGTCCACGCGCTCGGGCGAGTTCGTCACCCTGCGCCAGCTGCGCAAGGAAGTGGG
>JALTLF010000222.1 GCA_027005735.1 Chromatiales bacterium
TTCCCGCCATGTCGCTCGCGGCCCTGTGCCGTGACCCACACCTGGCTGTCGTCCGGCGCGATGGCCAGTCCCACGGGATAGGAGTCGGCGTCGATGTGCAACACGGGCGCGAGGGTGGCGGCATCCAGCACCGCCAGGCGGCTCTGGCGGTTGACGGTGACGAAGAGGTAACGCTCGTCGTGGCTCAGCGCAATGGTGCGCGTGGCCAGGCCCACATGGCGTACCGCCAGCGGCCGCACGGACTTCTTCCCCGTCAGCGCCGCATCAACGATGGCCGCGGTCTTGAAGACGGCCACCGAACCGCTGGCGCTGGTGCTGACATACAGGCGCGCGCCGTCGGCCGACAGCACCAGGTGACGCGGGGTGGGTGGCATGCCGAAGACGGTGCCCACGTGGCGCAGGGCCGCCACGTCGATGACCGCGATACCGCCGCCGCCCATGCGCCCCACCAGCAGGTAGCGGCCGTCACGGGTGAAGACCGTGCCGCGCAGGCAGAAGCCGCAGTTGTGATCCCGGTCGGTGTCCTGCACGGCGTTCAGATCGGGGCGGCGGCCGACGGTCACCAGGCCCAGGCGGCGATAGCCGGCGGGATCCGCGGCGCGGGTGTCGATGAGCCCGACGGTATTGTCGCCCCAGTGGGTGATGGCCACGCGGCTGCCGTCGGGCGAGACCGCCACGTACTTGGGAATGGGGCCGGTGTCCATGACCCGCAGGATGCGGTCGGTGGTGGTGTCGATGACGGCCACCGCCGAGGGCAGGCGGGCGAATTCGTCGAAGGAGCGCCGGTAGTAGGGTACCCACAGGAAGCGCCCGTCGGGGCTCAGGGCCGACTCCACCGGCTTGCCGGCGAAACGCCCGGGCTGGGCGATGCCCGCCGCCGGGGGGAAGTCCAGCCAGCGGGGGCCCGCCTCGCCGGCAAACAGGGGGGCCGCCTCGGCGCCGAAGCGATGCGCGATGCGGCCGATGCGCCGCCACGCGCGTGCGTCATAGACGAGGGTGCTGAAGCCTTCCAGGGCGTTGACATAGACTTTGGCGCCATCGCGGCTGAAACGGGCCGACTTGGGAGAGAATACGTAGCGGTCGAAATGATCGGCGGGATCCAGCGGACGGGGATTGTTGTGCTGGAAACGGGCGGCCAGGGTCAGTTTCAGGCGACCCGGCGCGCCGGGCAGGGCACGCCGGGCCACCGCCGTGGTGCCGATGGCCACCCGGATGACGTCGGCGCCCTTGCCGGCAAGGCGTTCCCGCGCCAGCTTCAGGTAGGCGCGCAGGGAAGGGTGACGCACGCCCAGCGCCAGGGCCCTTTCCCAGTGGGCGACCACCTCCGGCCACTGGTTGAGGACCCAGTAACTCCAGCCCAGCTCGTAGTGGGCCGGGCCGTTGTCGGGGTCGAGGCGCAGGGCCTCCTGGTAGGCCGCGATGGCCTCCCGGGTGTCGCCGGCCTTTTGCAGGGCCATGCCCCGCGCCAGGGCGCCTGCGGCCCCCTCCCGGGCGGTGGCCGCCCTTCCCGCATCCCCGGCTGGAGGGACGGCGGGCGTGGCGGCATGGGCCGTGGTGAGCAACAGGGCGAGGCCCGCGAGGAGAACGGGTGCGAGCGCCGGCAGGGGACGGGCGGCGGGTCGCCTCGTGGATCCCGGGTGGGCCGCAAGGGCGGGGCGGGCTGGGAGCGGCATCGATATCATGGCGCGCCACTATAAACACAACGGCCGTCAAACCCAAGCAGGGCCGGGGGTCGGCGGCTGTAGAGCGGACAAATGTCACGCCGCCCTGTAGAATAAGCGCTTTGTGCCACAGGGCCCATGCCCGGAAGACAAGACTGACATGATAGGCAAGCTGATAAAGAAGGTGATCGGCAGCCGCAACGAGCGGCTGGTGAAGGGCATGTACCGGGTGGTGGCGCAGATCAATGCGCTCGAGCCCCGCATGGAGGGTCTCTCCGACAGTGACCTGGCGCACCAGACGGTGCTGTTCCGGGAACGCCTGGCGGCGGGGGAGAGCCTCGACGATCTCCTGCCCGAGGCCTTCGCCACGGTCCGCGAGGCCGGCCGGCGCGTGCTCGGCATGCGCCACTTCGACGTCCAGCTCATCGGCGGCATGGTCCTGCACCAGGGCAAGATCGCCGAGATGCGCACCGGTGAAGGCAAGACCCTGGTGGCCACACTGCCGGCCTACCTCAACGCCCTTGGCGGGCGCGGCGTGCACGTCATTACCGTCAACGACTACCTGGCGCAGCGCGACGCCGGCTGGATGGGGCCGCTGTACGAGTTCCTGGGTCTGAGCACGGGCGTGGTGGTCGCCGGTCTCGACCATGAGCAGAAGCAGGCGGCCTATGCCGCCGATATCACCTATGGCACCAACAACGAGTTCGGTTTCGATTACCTGCGCGACAACATGGCCTTCTCCCTCGACCAGAAGGTTCAGCGTGAACTCAACTTCGCCATCGTCGACGAAGTGGACTCCATTCTCATCGACGAGGCGCGCACGCCGCTGATCATCTCGGGTCCGGCGGACGACAGTTCCGATCTCTACGCGCGCGTCAACGCGCTGGTGCCGAAGCTCACGCGCCAGGAGGAAGAGGACGGTCCCGGCGATTTCACGGTGGAGGAGAAGAACAAGCAGATCTTCCTCACCGAGGAAGGCCACCAGAAGGTGGAGGAACTGCTCACCGAGGCCGGCCTGCTCAAGGAGGGCGAGAGCCTCTACGATCCGGTCAACATCGGCCTCATGCACCACGTCAACGCGGCGCTGCGCGCCCACGTGCTGTTCCAGAAGGACGTGGACTACATCGTCAGCAATGGCGAAGTGGTCATCGTCGATGAGTTCACCGGGCGCACCATGCCGGGGCGGCGCTGGTCGGATGGCCTGCACCAGGCGGTGGAGGCCAAGGAAGGGGTGCCCATCCAGAGCGAGAATCAGACCCTGGCCTCCATCACCTTCCAGAACTATTTCCGCCTCTACGACAAGCTCGCCGGCATGACCGGCACGGCCGATACCGAGGCCTACGAGTTCCAGCAGATCTACGGCCTCGAAGTGGTGGTCATCCCGACGCACCGGCCCATGATCCGCAACGACATGGGTGATCTCATCTATCTCACCGCGCGCGAGAAGTACGATGCCATCATCGAGGACATCCAGGACTGCGTGCAGCGCGGCCAGCCGGTGCTGGTGGGCACCACTTCCATCGAGGTGTCGGAATATCTCTCCGGCCTGTTGAAGAAGAAAAAGATCCCCCACTCGGTACTCAATGCCAAGCAGCACGAGCGCGAGGCGCAGATCGTCGCCGAGGCCGGCAAGCCCGGCGCGGTGACCATCGCCACCAACATGGCGGGCCGTGGCACCGACATCGTCCTCGGTGGCAACCTCGACGTGGAACTGGCGGCGCTGGGCGAGAAGGCCGGCCAGGCGCAGAAGGACGAGTTGCGTGCCGACTGGGAGAGGCGTCACCAGCAGGTGCTGGAGGCTGGCGGGCTGCACATCATCGGTACCGAGCGCCACGAGTCACGGCGTATCGACAACCAGTTGCGTGGCCGTTCCGGCCGCCAGGGCGACCCCGGTTCGAGCCGCTTCTACCTGTCCATGGAAGACAATCTCATGCGCATCTTCGCCTCGGAGCGTATCGCCGGGCTGATGCAGAAACTGGGCATGCAGGAAGGCGAGGCCATCGAACACCCCTGGGTGAGCCGTGCCATCGAGAACGCCCAGCGCAAGGTGGAAGGCCACAACTTCGACATCCGCAAGCAGTTGCTCGAATACGACGACGTGGCCAACGACCAGCGCAAGGTGATCTACGCCCAGCGCAACGAGTTGATGAGCGCCGAGGACATTTCCGAGACCATCCGCAACATCCGCCATGACGTGGTCAACGCGGTGATCGACGAGTACATCCCGCCGCAGAGCATGGAAGAGCAGTGGGACATCCAGGGCCTCGAGGAGGCCCTGCGCGCCGAGTTCGGCGTGGACGTGGATATCCAGCGCTGGCTGGACAGCGACGACCAGCTCCACGAGGAAACCCTGCGCGAAAAGATCCTCGAGGAAATCGAGTATGCCTACCGGCAGAAGGAAGAACAGGCCGGCAGCGAGGCCATGCGTCACATCGAGAAGGCCATCATGTTGCAGGTGCTCGACACCCAGTGGAAGGAACACCTGGCCACCATGGACTACCTGCGCCAGGGTATCCACCTGCGCGGCTACGCGCAGAAGAATCCCAAGCAGGAGTACAAGCGCGAGTCCTTCGAGCTCTTCGCCGAGATGCTCGAGCGCATCAAGCACGAGGTCATCACCACCCTGTCGCGGGTACAGATCCGCAGCGAGGCGGACGTGGAGGCCATGGAGGCGCGGCGCCGGGTACCCGACGAGAAGCGCATGCAGTTCCAGCATGCCGAGGCCGGGGGCCTGGCCGGGGAGGCCGGCGAGCAGGAAGAGCACACCCCCTACAAGCGCGAGGGGCGCAAGGTGGGTCGTAACGAACCCTGTCCGTGCGGCTCTGGCAGGAAATACAAGCACTGTCACGGCAAGCTGAACTGAGGCGGGCCTGCCAGGGCCCGGGAGCGTTTCATGCCACCGGTCAAGGTCGATTTTTCCCGTTTCCCTCCCGTGCCGGGGCTGCGCCTGGGTACCGCCAGCGCCGGCATCGGCCAGAGCGAGCGCGACGATATCGCCCTCATGGAGATCGCCGAGGGGGCCACGGTGGCGGCGGTGTTTACACAGAATGCCTTCTGCGCGGCGCCGGTGATCGTCGCGCGGGAATCCCTCGCCCGGACCACGCCGCGCTATCTTCTCATCAACTCGGGTAACGCCAATGCCGGCACCGGTCAGGCCGGGATCGACGCCGCGCGGCATACCTGCGCCCTGGTGGCGCGCCTCGGCGACTGTTCACCGGAGGAAGTCCTGCCGTATTCCACCGGCGTCATCGGCGTGGACCTGCCACTGGCGCGCTTCGAGCAGGCCATACCGCGGGCCTTCGGCGCACTGGACGAAGGTGGCTGGGCACAGGCCGCGCTGGCGATCCGTACCACCGACACCGTGAGCAAGGGCGCCTGGCGCCAGGTGGAAATCGGCGGGAAAACCGTGACCGTGGCGGGGATCGCCAAGGGCGCCGGCATGATCCATCCTAACATGGCCACCATGCTGGCCTACGTGGCCACCGACGCGGCACTCAGGCCGAAACTGCTGCGCCGGTGCCTGGACGAGGCGGTGTCGGTGTCCTTCAACCGTATCACCGTGGATGGCGATACCTCCACCAACGATGCCTGCACGCTGGTGGCCACCGGCCGGAGCGGGGCGGCCATCGAAACGGCGGATGAAATCGAGATCTTCACCCGCGCCCTCATGGAAGTCTGTACCGAGCTGGCGCGCCAGCTTATTGCCGATGCCGAGGGCGCCACCAAGTTCATCACCATCGAGGTCAACGGCGGGCGCGTCATCGAGGAATGCGAGCAGGTGGCCTTTACCGTGGCCCACTCGCCGCTGGTCAAGACGGCCTTCTTCGCCAGCGACGCCAACTGGGGCCGTATCCTCGCCGCCGTCGGTCGCGCGGGCCTGAAGGATCTGCGCGTGGACGACATCGATATCTTCCTCGACGACGTGTGTATCGTGCAGAGGGGCGGCCGCGCGGCGGACTACCGCGAGGAGGATGGCAGCCGCGTGATGGCCGAGCCGGCCATTCGGGTGCGCATCGAGCTCGGGCGGGGAGATGCCTCCGCCACGGTGTGGACCAGCGATCTGTCCCACGACTACATCCGCATCAACGCGGAGTACCGCACCTGAGCGCCGGCGACGGGCTGCGATCCCCGATGACGGCCATGGGCAGGCAACAGGCAGGCGGGGGCGCGGACGCGGTCATGCACGTGGCCGTGGGGGTGATCTTCAACGCCCGCGGCGAGGTGCTCGTCGCACAACGCGCCGCCCACCGGCACCAGGGCGGACGGTGGGAATTCCCCGGCGGCAAGGTGGAGCCCGGCGAGTCGGTCCAGGCGGCACTGGCGCGGGAGCTGCGCGAGGAACTGGACCTGCAGGTGGGCCGCATCGCGCCCCTCATACGCGTCCCCTGGACCTATCCCGATCGCCGCGTCCTGCTCGACGTGTGGGAAGTGGAATCCTGGCAGGGGCGGCCCCGCGGCCGTGAAGGCCAGACCATCGCCTGGCAAAGGCCCGCGGCGCTGCGCGCCGATGCCTTTCCCGCCGCCAATCGCGCCATCATCCATGCCATTCGCCTGCCGGACCAGTATCTCATCACCGGCGAATTTGCCGACGCGGCAGAGCTGGAAGGCAAACTGCTCGATGCCTTTCGGCGCGGCGTGCGGCTGGTGCAGTTTCGCGCACGCCACCTCGATGAGGCCGCTTACCTGGACCATGCCCGGCGGGTATGCGAACTCGCCCATGCGCATGGCGCCCGTTGCCTGTTGAACGATCACCCCGAACTGCTCGCGGCGGCGGGCGCCGACGGCGTTCACCTGCCGGCTTACCGGCTGGCGGACCTTGCAACACGCCCGGTGGGCGAGGATCGCCTGCTGGCCGCCTCCACGCACGATGCCGGCGAGATCGCGCGCGCCGCGGAACTCGGCGCCGATTTCATCGTGCTCTCGCCGGTCTGCGCCACGCCCTCGCATCCCGATGTCCCGCCGCTGGGCTGGGAGAAGTTTGCCGATCTCGCCGCGCGGGCGCCCATGCCGGTTTACGCCCTTGGCGGGGTGGGCGGCAGCGACGTGGCTCTGGCGCGGCGCCATGGCGCGCAGGGTGTGGCGGGGATCCGAAGTTACTGGCGCAATCGCAGGGGTAGTGAAAAATGAAAGCGGAACAGAAACGTCTTGTCCAGCTCATCCTGCTGGTGGCCGTGGTGCTGGGGATCGGCACGCTGGTGTGGTGGTCGGAGTTACGCCAGTCTCGCGTGGTGGACGAGCGCGCCGAGGTGGTATTGCCCACGCCCTCCTGCAACCCCCGCGGCATCTTCTGCCTGGCGCGTGGCAAGCCCTGGAGCCTCTCGCTGGAGATCGACAGGGACGCGAGCTACCTGTCCCCCTTCTCGGTGCGCGTCAAGCTGTTCGGTTTTACGCGCGGCGAGGTGCAAAGCGTGCGCGTGCGTTTCTCCATGGCGGGCATGTACATGGGGGAGAACCGCGTCGTGCTCACGCCGGTGGCGGGGGGTAGCGAATGGACCGGTTCGGCGGTGCTGCCGGTGTGCCTCACCGGTCGCCGCGACTGGCTCGCCACCGTGGTAGTGGAGGGCGAGGAGCGCGTCGTCAGCGCCGATTTTCCCTTTACCATCGACGCCTCTTAGGGGCTGCTTCGCCGTATTTTTACCACGGAGGACACGGCGAAAGAAAAAACTGATCACGGGGACACGGGGGAGACGGGAAAAGATATTAATTACAGCGAGTACCCGGCGGCCTTCCGTCCTTGTTTATCATTGGTGTGTACCGTGGGATTGCGGTCGCCTGGCGGATCTTTCTCCGTGTTCCCTGTGGTGAAGAATATTTTTTCTCCCCGCTAACGGGAGTTCTTGTCTTCCTCGTCAATCAAATCCGGCGGCACCGGCTCGCCGGGGATGGCGTGGTTTTCGCTGGCCCAGTCACCGAGATCGATGAGACGGCAACGTTCGCTGCAGAAGGGCCGGAAGGGGGACTTTTCCGCCGACCATTCCACGGGCTGGCCGCACACGGGACAGTTGATGATCTTCACCTTCATAAGGCGCAACAGCACAGCTGAAAGGGAATGTCCTGGTCGGTCTGCAAGGGACGCTCGTTGCGGCGCGGCTGCATGAAACGCACGGTGAAGCGGTGCTTGCCGGCGCTGATCTCGGGGAAGCAGTGCAGTTCATTGTCGATGCCCACACGCAGCAACTGAAAGGGGACGTTGCTGTCCAGGTTCTGCTGGTAGAAACCACCCTCCGCCGTGCAGGGGCGCATGTCGCCCGCCTCGCGCAGCAGGGTCAGCAGCAGGGAGCCGGCCTCGGCGATGGGCAGCAGTTTCTGGTACCAGTTGACCAGCTGGTCCTGGCGTTGCGTCGCGGGCGCGGCGAGCCAGTGGCGGTAGAGCGGCAGGTCGAAACCACACACGCCGCCGACCACGCTGTTCTTCTGCATGAGCGTGTTCACCAGTTCCAGTTCACGCACTTCCTGTCCCAGGGGGCTCGTGGTTTCATTGAGCGCCTGGCGGATTTTCTCCAGGCGCGCCAGGGTGGAGTCGAGGCGCACCTGGTCCACGCCGGGGGCGTTGTGCAGTTGCGACAGCGTGACCTGGTGGCGTTCCAGCTCCTTGAGTACCTCGGACTTGAGATCGCTGCGCGAGAGCAGTTCTAGGATGTTGAGCAGGCTGTGCAGCGCCACTTCGCTGTGCCACACGCTGTCGTCCTGGAGGGCGACATGGGTGCGCTGGAACAGCGCTTCCAGCCGCAGCAGGGTACGCACGCGTTCGTTGAGCGGTTGTTCGTAGATCGTCGCGGCCATCCTGCTGCCTGCCCGGGGTTGTCAGGCCTGTATTCTAGACGGACTTGATCGGCGGGGAAAGGACTCAGGCGCGGCCGGCCTGGCGGTACCGTGCGTCCAGGCGGGCCACCTGGGCATCGAGATCGGCGAGGCTGCCGCTGTTGTCGATGAGGTCGTCGGCAAGCCGGCGGCGATCTTCCCGGCTCGCCTGGCGGTCCATGATGGCCTGGATCTGTTCGCTGGAAGCCCCGTCGCGCGCCATGGCGCGTTCACGTTGCAGCGCCTCGTCGCAGTCCACCAGCAGGACGCGGTCGATGAACTCGTACCTGCCCTTTTCCACCAGCAGGGGCACGACGACGATGGCGTAGTCGGCGTCCAGTTCGCGGAGACGCTGCGCCACCTCGTCACGGATGCGCGGGTGCAGCTGCGCCTCCAGCGCGCGCAGGGCCTCGTCGTCACCGAATACGCGTCGTCCCAGCTTGCGGCGATCGACCTCGCCCCCGGCGTCAAGGATTTCACTGCCGAAGCGTTGCACAAGGGCGTCACGGATCCCAGCGTCGCGCAGGAGCTGGTGGGCGATGAGATCGGTGTCGACCACCGGGATGCCGCGCGCGGCGAACCGATCCGCAACGGTGGACTTGCCGCTGCCGATACCGCCGGTGAGGCCCACGACCAGCATGGATCAGGCGGCGGCCAGCCAGTCGAGGTAGGCGCGGTTGATGGCCTCGCCCCACATGAAGAAGATCCAGCCGGCGATGGCGAGGTAGGGGCCGAAGGGAATGGGCAGGCTGCGGTCGCGGCCGCGCAGGACGATGAGACCGATACCGATGACGGCGCCCACCAGCGAGGAGAGGAGGATGATGGCGGGCAGGGCCTGCCAGCCCATCCAGGCGCCCAGCGCGGCGAGCAGCTTGAAGTCGCCAAAGCCCATGCCTTCCTTGCCGGTGAGCAGCTTGAAGGCCTGATACACGATCCACAGGGTGAGATAACCCGCCACGGCGCCCATGACGGCGGCCTGAAGGTCGGTATAGATCCCGGCGCTGTTGACCAGCAGCCCGAGCCACAGCAGCGGCAGGGTCATCTCGTCGGGCAGGAAGCGGGTGTCGTAGTCGATGAAACTGAGCGCCACCAGGGTGCAGCTGAAGACGATACCCCACAGGGCGGCCCAGCTCACGCCGAACTTCCACGCCACCGCAAGGCACAGCAGGCCGGTGAGCAGCTCCACGGCCGGGTAGCGCAGGGAGATGGGCGCGCCGCATTCGCGGCAGCGGCCGCGCAGGAACAGGTAGCTGAGCAGGGGGATGTTCTCCAGCGCCGTGATGCGATGCCCGCAGTGGGGACAGCGGGAGGCGGGGCGGGCGAGGCTGAGCGCCGGGCTGTCATCGTCGCCGGGCAGATCCCTGATGTCGCCTTCCTCGCGCAGGAATTCGAGGCAGTCGCCCCGCCAGCGGCGCTTCATCATCAGCGGAAAGCGGTGGATGACGACGTTGAGGAAGCTGCCCACGGACAGGCCCAGGAGCAGCACGAACACCAGGAACACCGTGGTGTTCGCCTGCAGGAAGACGAGGACGTCCATTCAGCCGACGGCAGGGTCGCCAGGGTAATCGCCGGCCTAGTGGCCACCGACCACCTTGCCCATCTGGAAGATGGGCAGGTACATGGCCACCACCAGGCCGCCGATGAGGCCGCCGAGGATGACCATGATGATGGGCTCCATGAGGCTGCTCAAGTTGTCCACCGCGTTGTCCACGTCTTCCTCGTAGAAGTCGGCCACCTTGCCCAGCATGGTGTCCAGGGAGCCGGC
>JALTLF010000223.1 GCA_027005735.1 Chromatiales bacterium
CAACCATAACTTATTGATAAATAAACTATTCTCTCCACCGACACCCTCCCCTCTGGAATTATGCGGAACGTTCCGCATTTTCCCGCCGTTGGGTGTTTTCCATGAAGTATAGCCAAGCCTCTCGGCGTGGGCTTGCCCCGCATGGTATTCCTCGGCTACGCTTGGGTCGGTAACGAAGGAACGTTATTCACCACGTTGAAAGGAGTCAACCATGTCTGCCACGTCGTCGGCCAAGCCCGCGCCACGCCTGCTCGACCAGGTCCGCACCGCCATCCGGGTGCGCCATTACAGTACCAGCACGGAAAAGACCTACTGCTACTGGATCCGCTTTTTCATTCGCTTCCACAACATGCGTCACCCGCGTGATATGGGTGGTGACGAGATCAACGCCTTTCTTAACTTTCTGGCCATTGAGCGCAATGTCAGCCCCGCGACGCAAAGCCAGGCGCTGAATGCTATCGTTTTTCTGTATCGCAAGGTGCTGGATATCGAACTCGGTCAGTTCGACAATTTTGCCCGCGCGAAACCGCGCCGGCGGTTGCCCGTGGTATTCACCCATGAAGAAGCACTCCAGGTACTGTCCCATCTCGAGGGAAAGTACTGGTTGATGGCCAGCCTGCTCTATGGCTGCGGGCTGCGCATCAGCGAATGCCTGCGCCTGCGGGTGAAGGATATCGAGTTTTCGCGGCGGTCCATCTACGTGCGTGACGGCAAGGGCGGCAAGGACCGGGTGACGGTATTACCTGACAGCCTGGTTGAACCGCTGACCCTGCAGTTGGAGCATGTGAAAAATGTGCACAACTTCGATCTGAAGGAAGGTTTTGGAGATGTCTACCTGCCCTATGCCATCGCGCGCAAGTATCCCACTGCCGGTCGCAGCTTCGCCTGGCAATATGTATTCCCGGCCAGCAGGCGCTCGGCGGACCCACGGAGTGGTATTGTTCGCCGTCACCACCTCGACAGGACCACCATTCAGAAGGTTGTGCGCGGTGCCATACGGCGAGCCGGTCTTAACAAGCCGGCCAGTTGCCATACCTTCCGACACAGTTTCGCCACCCGCCTGCTGGAGCGGGGCGCGGATCTGCGTACCATTCAGGAGTTGCTCGGTCACGCCGATGTGCGTACCACCGAGATCTATACCCATGTGTTGAAGATCAACCGGGTCGGCGTGCGTAGTCCCGTGGATGAGTAGGCCCCGGTGTGGGCTCAAGCCTTGTTTTATCGCGCCGGAGCCGCGCTCCTGCTGGATTCCGGGTTTCGCTCCGCTCGCCCGGAATAACGTCGCAAGGTGGTGATCAAAATCCGCGGCGCGCCTGCACGGAAGATCGGAGCAGCTATCCGGCGCTCTGTGACGCGAGCTGCCGCCGCACGCGCTCGAGGTCGCCCTCGGTATCGACGCCGGCGGGCGGCAGTTCCACCGCCTCGGCCACGGCGATGCGGTAGCCGTGCCACAGGGCGCGCAGTTGTTCGAGAGATTCCATCTGTTCCAGGGGGGAGGCCTGCAGGGATGCGTAGCCGCGCCCGAAGCCCGCGCGGTAGGCGTACAGGCCGATGTGGCGCTTGACGGCCGTGGGCGGATCGGCCAGTTCCACCTGTGGGGCGTCATTGAAGACTTCGCGCCACCAGGGAATGGCGGCGCGGCTGAAATACAGGGCCTCGTCGTTGCGGTTGGCCACCAGCTTGACCACGTGGGGGTCGAAGATGTCTTCCGGGTCGTCGATCTCGGCATAGAGGGTGGCCATGGCGCAGTTGGGGTGGGCCTCGAGCAGTTGGGCGACCTGGCGCAGGCAGTCCGGCGGCATGAGGGGTTCGTCGCCCTGCAGGTTGACGATCACCGCCTCGTCCGGCCAGGCCATCTTTTCGATTACTTCGCCGAGGCGCTCGGTGCCATTGCGGTGATCGCTGCGCGTCATGCACACCATGGCGCCAAAGCCCTCGGCGGCCGCGCGAATGCGCTCGTCGTCGGTGGCGATGATGATGGTCTCGGCGCCACTCTCGACGGCGCGTTCATGGACATGCTGGATGAGGGGCTTGCCGGCGAGATCGCGCAGCGGCTTGCCCGGCAGGCGTGTCGCCTGGTACCGGGCCGGGATGACGATGCGAAAACTCAAGCCACTTCCTCGTCCGGGGCCAGTTCGCGGGCCTCTTCCTCCAGCATGACGGGGATGTCGTCGCGCACGGGATAGGCCAGGCGGTCAGCCTTGCAGATCAGTTCACTGGATTCCTTCTTGTAGATCAGCGGCCCCTTGCAGACGGGACAGGCGAGGATATCGAGCAGTTTTTTATCCATGGCGGCTTTCCAACAGGTTCAACAGGCGAATACCAAATTCCTCCGGCAGTTCGGGTTCCACCGGAAGATACCAGAAATTGTCGCGCGCGAAGCGCCGGCACTTGACCGCGTCCTTCTCGGTCATGAGCACGGGCAAGTCATCGCCGAAGTCCAGCTCGGCGGCGGTGAAGAGATGGTGATCGGGAAACTCGTGACTGATGATGTCCAGACCGGCCTTGCGCAGCTCGGCAAAGAAACTCCCGGGGTTGGCGATGGCCGCCACGGCGTGGACGCGCTGTTGCGCGAATTTCTCCAGCGGCTGGCTCTGCGATGCATCCGTCAGCTTGCGCAAGGGGCCGGTGGCATAGCGCATGAGGTATTCCCCCGTGCCGGCGACGTTCTTGGCAACGAGGAAGTCGGCCTTCTCCGCGCGGCGCGCGGGCTCGCGCAGCGGACCGGCAGGCAGGCAGTGTCCGTTACCGAAGCGCCGGTGGCCGTCAATGGCGACGATCTCCACGGTGCGCGCCAGCGCATAGTGCTGCAGGCCGTCGTCGGAGATGAGGATATCGCAGTCGGAATGATTCAGGATGGCCTGGGCGTCGGCAACCCGTTCCGGTCCCACCGCCATAGGACAGTCGGTGTGGCGGGCGATGACGATGGCCTCGTCGCCGACGATCCAGGGATCGGCGTCGGCCCTCACCTGCTGCGGCCACTTCTTCGCGCGGCCACCGTAGCCGCGGCTGATGATACCCGGCTTGTAGCCGGAGCGGGCGAGGAAACGCGCCAGCCAGATGGTCAGCGGCGTCTTGCCGGTACCGCCGACGGTGACGTTGCCCACCACGATCACCGGCACCTTGAAGCGTACCGAGCGGAAGATCCCCATGCGGTAGGCGAAACGGCGAAACGTGACAATGGTGCAATACAGCCAGGTCAGCGGCAACAGCGGCCGTACCAGCCAGTGCCCCTGGTACCAGGTCTTTTCCAGCGTGTTTCGGATCAGTTTCACGTCGTACAACCGTTGAGAAGCAAATCTCGTTGTCAGTCCTGGCCGAACTGCGCCTGGTAGAGGCTGGCATACAGGCCGTCCCGCGCCAGCAGTTCGGCATGGGTGCCGCTTTCTTTTATTTCTCCGTCTTCCATGACAACGATACGATCCGCCTTTTCGATTGTCGACAGGCGATGCGCGATGATCAGGGTGGTGCGATCCTCGAGCAGGTGGTCGAGCGCATCCTGGATATAACGTTCGGACGTCGTGTCCAGCGCCGAGGTCGCCTCGTCGAGGATGAGCAGGGGCGCATTCTTGAGCAGCGCGCGGGCAATGGCCAGGCGCTGGCGCTGACCGCCGGAGAGCATAACACCGTCCTCGCCCACCACGGTAGCCATTTTCTCCGGCAGCTTTTCGATGAATTCATCGGCGTGGGCCAGGCGCGCGGCCTGCCAGACCGCGTCGCTGCCGGCGGACTTCTCCAGATCGCCGTAGGCGATGTTGTGCTCGATGCTGTCGTTGAACAGCGTCACCTGCTGGCTCACCAGCGCGATATTGGCGCGCAGGCTGCGCAGGGTGACCTCGTGCAGGTCGATGCCGTCGATGGTGATGCGCCCCGAAGTACAGTCATAGAAACGCGGCAACAGGTTGACCAGCGTGCTCTTGCCCGAGCCCGAACGCCCCACCAGCGCCACCGTCTGTCCCGGTTCGATCTCCAGATTGATGTGGCGCAGCACGTCGCCCTTCTCGTCGCTATAGCGAAAGGAGACGTCCTCGAAGACGATGTGTCCACGCACCCGGCCCAGTTCACGCGTGCCGGTGTCCTTTTCCACCTCCTGGTCGATAAACTCGAAGACACTCTCCGAGGCGGCCAGTCCCTGTTGCAGGCTGGCGTTGACGATGGTCAGGCGGCGCACCGGCTGCATCAACAGGACCATGGCGGTCATGAAGGAGACGAACACGCCGGCGGTCACGGCTTCCTGCATCTCCGGCTGCAGGGCCAGGTAGACAATCAGTGCGAAGGCCGAGGCCACCAGCAACTGAATGAAGGGCACGTTGAAGGCATTGGTGGCGGCGAGCTTGAGTTGCTGGCGCATGTTCCAGGCATTGGCCTCGGCGAAGCGTCGTGTCTCGTAGTCACCGCCGCCGAAGATTTTGATGACCCGGTTGCCGTCGATGGCCTCCTGGGTGACGTGGCTGACGTTGCCCATGGACTGCTGGATGCGCCGGCTGAGCCTGCGGAAGCGGCGGCTGACGAAGATCACGATCACGGCCAGCAGCGGGAAGACGGTGATGAACACCAGGCTGAGGGTGATGCTGGTATAGAACATCAGGCCGAGCAACGCCAGCACGGTGAGCGAATCGCGGATGAGAATGGTAATGACGGTGGACGAGGCCTGCGCCAGTTGCTCCACGTCGTAGAGCACCTTGGAAATGAGCACCCCCGAGGTGGAGGTATCGTAGTAGCGTACCGGCAGGTCCAGCAGTTTCTGGAACATGTCGCGACGCAGGTCGCGGATCACGTGGCGCGCCACCCAGGCCATGCCGTAATCCGAGGCAAAGCGCGCGATGACGCGCACCACGAAGACACCGATGATGGCGAGCGGTAACCACTGGAGCACCCGCGTGTCGCGCTCGGTGAAACCCTCGTCGAGCATGGGCTTCATGAGGTGGGCGAAGCCGGCGTCGGTGGTGGCATAGACCGCCATGCCGATGACGGCAATGACGAAGACCTGCCAGTAGGGGAAGACATGGCGTACCAGGCGGCGGTAGAGCGCGAACCCTCCTGGCGTATGGGAAGAGGCCGTCATTGTCGGCTACGGTGCCTCTGCCTGCTGCGTGGCAAGGTTGATGTTCACCAGTCCCACCTGGCGCGCCGCGTCCATGGCGCGGATCACGGCCTCGTAGGGCGTGCGGCGATCGGAACTGATGATGAGCTGTGGATTGGGCCGATCTCCCACCGTCTGGCGCAGGGCACGCTTCAGCGTGCCGATGCGTCCATCGACGACACGCTTCTGGTTGACGAAGTAGCGCCCCTGGGCATCGATACTGATCTCGACGACGGTCTTTTCCACCTTGAGGGGTTCGCCGCTGGCCTCGGGCAGGTCGATGTTGATGCGCGTCTCGCGGTTGAAGGTGGTGGAGACCATGAAAAAGATCAACAACAGGAACACCACGTCGATGAGCGGCGTAACATTGACCAGCGGTTCGGAATCGTCGTGTTTGCTGCGAAACTGCATTGTCCGTGTATCCGGCGTGGCGGCGGGCTCAGGCGGCCTCGCGCTCGCGCTCGCCGTGCATGACTTCGACGATCTTCATCGCCTCCTCTTCCATCTTCAGCACCAGTTCATCGACGCGGCGACGGAAGTAACGATGGAACATGAGGGCGAAGATGGCCACGCTCAGGCCGGCGGCGGTGGTCACCAGGGCCTCGGAGATCCCGCCGGCCAGCACGGTGGGATTGCCCACCCCCTGCACGGTAATGGCGGCAAAGACCTTGATCATGCCGATGACGGTGCCGAGCAGGCCCAGCAGGGGCGAGATGGCGGCGATGGTGCCGAGCATGTTGAGATAGCGTTCCAGTTGCGGCACCACCTGGCGGCCGGTGTCCTCGATGGCCTCCTTCATGATCTCGCGCGGGTGGTTGCGGTTGATGAGGCCGGCGGCGAGCACGCGGCCCAGCGGCGAGCTGTTGCGCAAGGCCTGGATGTGGTTGTCGTCGAGGGAGTTGGACTTGTACCACTGCCAGATCTGCGCGACGAGGTGTTTCGGCGTGATCTTTTCCTTTTGCAGGCTCCAGAAGCGTTCACCGACGATGGCGACGGCCAGAATCGAGCAGATGATGATGGGGATCATCAACAATCCCCCGGACACGATTATTTCCCACACGTTGGTGTTTCCTCTCCCGGCGCAGCGCGCAAAACCGTTGGTTATTCAAGCGGCTAAACTGTATCAGAACCGCCCCCCAGCCGAAAGGGCGGACTGCGCGGCGGCAGGGATCCCTCAGTCGGGATCGCCGTGCCAGAAACGCCTGTGCCGCTCGGCATGGCGGGTCAACACCGGTGCCCCGTCGCGCCAGTCCACGCTGACGGCGCCCGCCTCGATGGTACTGACCAGCGGGATCCCCAGGCGCGCATAACGCGCGCGGATGCGCTTCGTGGGGAAGCGGTAGCGATTGCGATAGCCGGCGGCAACGATCGCCAGGCGCGGGGCGACGGCAACGAGGAAGGCGCGCGTGGAAGAGGTGTTGCTGCCATGGTGGGGCACCACCAGCACGGTGCTGCGCAGGGCATGGCCGTAGCGCGCCACCAGCCGCGCCTCGCTGGCCGCCTCGATGTCGCCGGTGAGCAACAGGCGTGCCCCGCCCCGCCCGTTGATCCGCAGCACGCAGGAGCGGTCGTTTTCCGAGGCGCGGCGCCCCGAACCCGAACCGGGCCCCGACCCCGGCCCCCACTCTGGGTAAATCACCTCGAAGGCCACCCCGTCCCAGTCCCAGCGCTGGCCCGCCACGCAGGCGGCCTGCCCGCCGCGCCCCGCCCCGCCGGGCACCACCACCGGCGCGCTGCCCAGCACCCGCGCGATGGGCAGGGCGCGCGCCAGCCCCGCCACGCCGCCGGCATGGTCGTTGTCCGGGTGGCTCACCACCAGGGTGTCGATGCGGGCGATCCCCCGCCGGCGCAGAAACGGCGCCACCACCGCCTCGCCGGTGTCGAAGCCCGGCCCGAAGCGCGGCCCGGCGTCGTAGACCAGCACGTGGCGGCGGGTCTCCACCACCACCGCCAGCCCCTGCCCCACGTCCAGTACCGTGGCGCGAAACTGGCCCGGTGGCGGCCGCGCCACCTGTGCAAACAGCAGGGGCAGGAGCAACACCGCGCCCAGCCAGCGGCGCGGCCAGCCGCGCGGCGCCAGCAGCCACAGGCCGCCGAGGACGGCAAGGCCGAGCGCCGGTATCGAGGGCGCCGCCACCGGCCAGGTGGCCAGGGGCAGCCCATCCAGCGCCGTCAGCACGGGCCACAGCCCATCCAGCAGGCGGGCCGCCAGTCCCCACAAGCCCGCCGCCAGCGCGGGCGCGACGAAGTAAACCAGCGCCCCGAGCAGGCACAGGGGCACCACCAGCAGGCCCACCAGGGGAATGGCCAGGAGATTGGCCAGCGGTGACCACAGGGGTACGTAACCGAACAGGGCGCTCCCGATGGGCAGCAGGCCCACCAGCATGGCGAGCTGCACCCGGCCCCAGTTTCCCAGCTGCCAGGCCACCTTGCCGGCGGCGGGCCGCGCCAGGTGTCGCGCCGGCAGTCGAGCCGGAGGCGGCCCCACGCGCGCGAAAACCACCACGGCGATGAGGGCCACGGCGGCGAACGAGAGCCAGAAACCGCCGGCGAGCACGGCCAGCGGATCCCACAGCAGCACCCCCGCCAGCGCCAGCAGCAGGCCGTCGCCCCAGGGCAGGCGGCGCTGCGCCATCACCAGCCCCATGAGCACCGCCGTCATGATGAAGGCCCGCTGGGTGGGCACGGAGAAGCCCGCCAGCGCCGCGTAGCCCGCGGCGGCGGCGAGCGCCGCCCCGGCGGCGAAGGCCGGCGCGGTGCAAAGCCCCTGAAGGGGCGGCAACAGGCGCCACAGGCGCCGGCCCAGCCAGAAGGCCAGGCCGGCAACGAGACCCACGTGCAGGCCCGAAATGGCGATGAGGTGGCTGGTGCCGGTGCGCTGCAGCAGGCGACGCTGCGCGGGAGAAAGATCGCCGCGAAAGCCGGTGAGCAGGGCGACGAGGATCCCCGCATCGGCATCCACCGCGCCCTGTTCGTCACGCAGTGCCGCGCGCACGGCCTCGCGCAGCCGCGCCCGCAGGCGGGTGACCAACTCGCCGTTCTGCGCCGCCAGCAGGGTGGCCGGCCCCGCCCGCACGTAGCCGGTGGCGCGGATACGCCGCTGGTAGAGCCAGGCCTCGTAGTCGAAACTGCCGGGGTTGCGGTAGCCGCGCGGGGGCTTGAGCCGCACGGTGAAGCGCCAGCGCTGGCCGGGGGCGAGACGCACGCCGGGCGGCAGGCGGTACCAGTTGAGGCGCACGCGCGTCCCGGCCGGCGCGTCGCCGGCGGCAAGATGCAGGGTGTCGAGGCGCATGACGAAGCGCCACGCCCGGCCGGTGTCGCGGGGGATGGAATCGATGGTGCCGCTCACCACCAGGTCGCGGCCCACGTGATCCGCCAGCCAGACCGGCGGCGCCAGGGCGCGGGCATGCACGGCGGTCCACAGGAAGCCGGCGAGGCCGAAGGCGAGCCATCGCGTGGGGGTGAACGCCAGCAACAGCAGGGCCGCCGCGCACAGGGCGGCGAAGAAGCCGTCCACTGGCAGCAGCGTCTCGCGCGTGGTGAACAGCACCACGCCAAGAAGGAAGGCAATCGTCCCTGATCGCATACCGTTCCCGGGTCATTTGTTGGATAATGGGCGGCGCCCGGTCACGGGACTGCCGGAGCGGAGCACCGCCGTAATCAGGATAGCACGTTGAAGAAGTTTATTCGCCGTTACACGCCAGAGCACCGCACCATTCGGGAAAACCGCCACCTGAACCGGATCTTCGGCAAGCTCCTGCACGATCCCTTCCTGTTGCACCTCAACCGGCGTTCCGTGTCCATGGCCTTTCTCATCGGCCTGTTCTGGGCCTTCATCCCCATGCCCTTCCAGATGATCCCGGCGGCCCTGTTCGCCATCTGGTGGCGCGCCAACCTGCCCATCGCCGTGGGACTGGTGTGGATCTCCAATCCCCTGACCATGCCGCCGATCTATTATGCCTGTTACGAGTTCGGCACCTGGCTGCTCGACACCCCGCCACGGGACGTGGAGTTCACCCTCACCTGGGAATGGTTCACCAATGAACTCGGTGCCATCTGGCAACCGCTCTACCTGGGCAGCCTCATCGTCGCCATCGTCTCCGCCCTGCTGGGCTACGCCACCGTGCGCCTGCTGTGGCGTGTGCACATCGTGCGCTTCGTCAGGCGCAAGAAACTGGAGCGCGCCGAGCGCCAGCGCAAGGCGGCGTCGGGGAAGTAAAAATCCTTCTCCGGATTTCAGTTTCGAGGGGCGAGGGACGAGGGGCAGGATCTGATCCCCGCCCCCTGTCCCCCGCCCTGAGGGCGGGGGGACGGTTATGCCGGCACCGTGTTACAGGTACAGGGTCGGGGTGAAAAATCCACCGAGGCAAGGATTCATGGACGGATCTCGAAACAACCGTCTCCTCTACCCCTGCGGGGATAAGGAGATAGACCGGGCTTGGTAAAACGGTTCCCTCCCCCCAGGGGGAGGGGATCAGATGCTGGCGTTCTCCATTGATTACTTCTGTAGCTCGAAAATTTTGATCCCCACCAGAAAAGACACAAGGTGCGAGTGACGAGGGCTGAGGATCGGATCCTACCCCTCGCCCCCCGCCCCTGCTCTCAGGCCGGTTGCAACACGCCTTCCACCAGGCGCAGGCGACGGTCCATACGCTCGGCGATTTCCATGTCGTGGGTGACGACGATGAAGGCGGTGCCGAATTCCTGATCCACTTCCTGCATGAGGGCATGGACGCCGGCGGCGGTGTGGCGGTCGAGGTTACCGGTGGGCTCGTCGGCGAGCACGCACCGGGGCCGGGTCACCAGCGCGCGGGCGATGGCGGCGCGCTGGCGCTCGCCGCCGGAGAGTTCGCCGGGCTTGTGGGCGAGACGATGGCCGAGGCCGACGCGGTCGAGCACCGCGCGCGCGCGCCCCTCGGCCTCGGTGACACTGACCTTGCCCAGCAATAACGGCAGGGCGACGTTCTCCAGCGCGGTGAACTCGGGCAACAGGTGATGAAACTGGTAGACGAAGCCCAGCGAACGGTTGCGCAGGCGGCCGCGCGCGGTGGCGTCGAGCTCCGCCATGTTCTGGCCGTCCACG
>JALTLF010000224.1 GCA_027005735.1 Chromatiales bacterium
TACTCGCGCAGCACCGGCGGCAGGCGGTGCAGGCCGATGTGGTGCGAGGTGCCCAGTTGCAGGCGGCCGGCCACCTGGCCGCGCAGATCCGCCAGGGCGCGCTTGCTGTCGTCGATTTCCTGCACGATGCGCCGCGCCCGCGGCAGCAGGGCCTCGCCGGCCTCGGTGAGGGCCACCTGGCGGCCGATGCGGTCGAACAGGCCGACGGCCAGTTCGTCTTCCAGCGCGGCGATGCGCTTGCTCACCGCCGGCTGGGTGATGAACAGGCGCTCGGCGGCGGCCGAGAAGGAGCGGGTCTCGGCCACGGCGATGAAGGCACTGAGCTCGGCGATGTCCACGGGCGGCCTCTCAATAAAGATAAATTCAAGGAATAGATTACATGAAAAATATGAATTTGTGTAATAGGACGGGCGGGCCTACACTGTGGCCATCCTGACAAAGACGCCGCGGATGCGGTGATGAGGGAAAGGGCAGCAACATGGCAGGCAAGACACTCTACGACAAACTCTGGGACAGCCATGTGGTGCGCGACAATGGCGACGGCACCGCACTTATATATATCGATCGCCACCTGGTCCACGAGGTCACCTCGCCGCAGGCCTTCGAGGGCCTGCGCCTCGCCGGGCGCACCCCCTGGCGCGTGGACGCCAACCTCGCCACGCCGGATCACAACGTGCCCACCACCGATCGCAGCCACGGTATCGCCGATCCGGTGTCGCGCCTGCAGGTGGAGACCCTCGATCGCAACTGCGCCGAGTTCGGCATCACCGAGTTCACCATGAACGATCCGCGCCAGGGGATCGTGCACGTCATCGGCCCGGAGCAGGGCGCCACCCTGCCGGGCATGACCGTGGTCTGCGGCGACTCCCACACCTCCACCCACGGCGCCTTCGGCGCGCTGGCTTTCGGCATCGGCACCTCCGAGGTGGAGCATGTGCTCGCCACCCAGTGCCTGGTGCTGAAGAAGTCGCAGGCCATGCTGGTGAAGGTCAACGGCCAGGCGGCGCCCGGCGTCACCGCCAAGGACATCGTGCTCGCCATCATCGGCGAGATCGGCACCGCCGGCGGCACGGGTTACGCCATCGAGTTCGGCGGCGAGGCCATCCGCGCCCTGTCCATGGAAGGGCGCATGACGGTGTGCAACATGGCCATCGAGGCGGGCGCGCGCGCCGGCATGGTGGCGGTGGACGACACCACCATCGACTACGTGCGCGGCCGGCCCTGGGCGCCGCGGGGCGAGATGTTCGAGCGCGCCGAGGCCACCTGGCGGGACTTGCACAGCGATGCCGACGCGCGCTTCGACCGCGTGGTGGAGATCGACGCCGGCGACCTGCGGCCCCAGGTGACCTGGGGTACTTCGCCGGAGATGGTGGTGCCGGTGGACGCACGCGTCCCCGACCCGGCCGAGGAAGCCGACGCGGTGAAACGCGAGGGCATGCAGCGCGCGCTGGCCTACATGGACCTGAAGCCGGGCACGCCCATCACCGACATCGCCGTGGACAAGGTCTTCATCGGCTCGTGCACCAACTCCCGCATCGAAGATCTGCGCGCCGCCGCCGCGGTGGCGCAACAGGCCATCGACGCCGGCCGCAAGGTGGCCGACAACGTCAGGCTGGCCATGGTGGTGCCGGGCTCGGGACTGGTGAAACAGCAGGCCGAGGCCGAGGGGCTCGATGCCGTCTTTCGCGCCGCCGGTTTCGAATGGCGCGAGCCGGGCTGTTCCATGTGCCTGGCCATGAACGCCGATCGCCTCGAACCGGGCGAGCGTTGCGCCTCCACCTCCAACCGCAACTTCGAGGGGCGCCAGGGGCAGGGCGGGCGCACGCACCTTGTCAGCCCGGCCATGGCCGCCGCCGCGGCCATTCATGGGCATTTCGTGGATATCACCGAGCGCTGAGCAGGAGTAGCAGCATGGAAAAATTCACCACTCTCGACGCCATCGTGGCGCCCATGGATCGGCCCAACGTGGATACCGATGCCATCATTCCGAAACAGTTCCTGAAGTCCATCAAGCGCACGGGTTTCGGCCCCAACCTGTTCGACGAGTGGCGCTACCTCGACCACGGCGAGCCGGGACAGGACTGCAGCACGCGGCCGCTCAACCCGGACTTCGTGCTCAACCAGCCGCGCTACCAGGGCGCGCAGATCCTGCTCGCGCGCGAGAACTTCGGTTGCGGTTCCTCGCGCGAACATGCGCCCTGGGCGCTGCTGGACTACGGCTTTCGCGTCATCATCGCGCCCAGTTTCGCGGATATCTTCTACAATAACTGCTTCAAGAACGGCATCCTGCCCATCGTGCTCGATGCCGAGATCGTCGACCAGCTGTTCCGCGAGGTGGAAGCCAGTGAAGGCTATCGCCTGAAAGTGGACCTCGAGGCGCAGACCATCACCCGTCCGGACGGCACGGTGATCCCCTTCGAGGTGGACGAGTTCCGCAAGCATCGTCTGCTGAACGGGCTGGATGACATCGGCCTGACCCTGCAGCACGCCGACGAGATCCGCGCCTACGAGGAACGGCGTAAACAGGAAGCGCCGTGGTTGTTCAGTGCAGGTGCGAGTGGCGAGTAGCGAGGAAAATGAATGATAAGGTTTGTTGATCTGA
>JALTLF010000225.1 GCA_027005735.1 Chromatiales bacterium
CATGGCCATGTCCAGCAGGTAGTGGCCGTCCTCGTAGTCCACCCTGGAGTGCAATACTTCGCCGGCGAAGACGGGGGCGAAGACGGAGTTGGCGGCAAACAGCGCAAGACCCGCCAGCAGGCCGCGGATGCGCCGGCTAGCGTCCCAGCCCCCTGAGGAAATCCTCGGCCTTGCGGCGGATGTCTTCACGGATCTCTTCCTCTTTGGCCTTTTTCCTGTCCTCGAGCTTGCGTTTCGCCTCGCGCCTCAGCCAGGCGGCGACGAGATCGTCCCAGCCGAAACGGACATCGGGGCCGGCGAGCGGACCCGTGAGGCTTACGACCATGGGCAGGCCCTCCAGTTCCTTGCCCGCGTCGCTCCCGTAGACCAGGGTGAGGCGGTAGTCGAGGATCTCGCGGGGCAGATCCACCGTACCCTTGCCGGTGATGCGGGCATGGGGGGAGACCACCCGGAGATCGCGGTTGGTGAGGAGGCCGTCCCTGATGGTCGCCGTGGCGGTGAGGGACTCGTAGCGCGACGGCCGGTAGAGGCTGTCCTCCGGCGGCAGGGGCTGTTTCCTTATCTTCGCCTTCGCGTACTCGGCCACGGCGCTGGTGTCGAGCAGGGTGATCTGGCCGTCCTTCAGGGACAGGCGCGCCTTGCCGTTGAGGCCCGCTTCGAGGGCAGGGATACCTGCGCCGGTGGATCTCAGGGCCAGTTGCACGTCGCCGCGGCCGGTGAGCCACTGGCGCTGGAAGAAGTCCTTGCCGAGCGGGCCGGTATCCACGCCGCGGAGATCGCCGTTCAGTTGCACGGCCAGGGTGTCGGGTTTCACATGCAAGCGGAGATCGCCCTGGAAACGGCCGCCGTAGAGGGCGGCGGTGACGGGTTTCGCCGTCAGCCGGCCGCCGCGGGCGCGCAGGGTGGCGTTGAAGCGCGTCAGCTGCAGGCCGCCGGCGCGAAACTCGCCGATGCCGAGCACGGCGTCGAGCTGGAGTCCGCGCAGGGGCTGGAGGCCGGCGGCGAGGGAGGTCCCGGCGGCGGTGTCGGCCGGTGTGGCGGGGGATCCGCCGGACGGGGTACGGGGCGGCGTGCCGGGGGCCGTGGGCGCGGGCGGCGGCAGGTAACGATCCAGATCGAGGCGCGAGATCTCGAGGCGCGTGCGGATCCACGGCTTCGCGGGGTTGCGAATGCGCAGATTGCCGCGCGCCTCGGTGTCGTCCAGCGCCAGCACGAGCTTGTCCAGCGCCAGGGTGTCCACGCCGTCTTCGCGGGCGTAGCGCAGCCGCGCCTGGACGGCGAGGCGCTGCAATGCCGCCGTGTCGCGTGTGGGCGGCAGGGCGATGCCGAGTCGCGGCAGCAGCGCCCGGGGGCTGAACTCGGCGATGCGCACGGTGCCGCTCACCCGCGGCGCTTCGAGGGCATTTTCCACCCGCAGCGTGGCGCCGCCGCGCAGCGGACCCGCCAGGGTGACGTCCCTGAACTCGATGGTCTGCGCGGGGGAGCCGCTGAAGGGCACGGTGAGGATCAGGCCTTCCAGCGCGGCGGGCCGCAGGCCCGTCTCGCCGGCGAGACCTGCCAGCGCCTTGCCGTCGGTCAGTTTCACCACCGCCGTGCCGCTGAGGGCGGCGCGCGCGGGTTCGCCCTTCGCGGCCAGTTGCAGCCCGAGTTCCACCCCCGCGGCACGCAGCGCGAGATCCTCCAGGCGATAGTGTGCCCCGCCGGCATCGAGATCCGCCGTGGGCAAGCGCAAACTCACCGGCAGGGCGTCGTTGCCCGGGACGAGCGAGCCGCCCAGGCTGCCGTCGGCCTCCAGTCCCGCCACCTGCAGGCGGGCGCTCTCCGCATCCAGGGTGAAGCGAGCCTCGAGGTCCAGCTTGAAGTCCAGGGTCTCGGTGGCGTTCCTCACCGACTGACGGTATTCGCCGCTGGTGCCGAGTTGCAGGGTGAAGGGCGTCGCGGTTTCGATGGGGCCGGTCTCGAGGTCGAGGCGCGTGAGCCGCAGGCGCCGGCCCGCGGCCTCGTCGTCCCACTGGATGCGGGTGTTGCGCAGGCGCAGGCCGCCGAGGGAGAGCGCGGCCAGGGCCCGCGTCGGCGCCGCCGCCTCGCCGGCGGGCGCGGCAGGGGTTCCCGCCCGCGCGCCGGGCGCGGGTGCGGGGGCGAGGAGATCGTCCCAGTTGCTGGTGCCGTCGGCGCGGCGCGTGAGGGTGAGTTCCAGTCCGTCGAGGATCACCTCGCCCACCTCGACCTCGCCGAAGAGCAGCGGCCACAGGCGCACCCGTGCCTCGGCCCGGCCGATGCGCGCGAAGGGCGCCTCGCCAAAGCCCGGTGCGTTGCCCAGTTCCATGTCCGTGATGCCAAAGCCCAGCCAGGGAAAGAAACTCAGCCGTATGTCGCCGTTGATCTCCAGCCTGCGGCCGGTGTGCTCCGCCACCAGCGCGATGATATCGTCGCGCCGGGCATTGACATCGAAGGTGGTGGCGAAGATCACCGCGGCGGCAATGAAGATCACCACCACCGCCAGCACGGCGAGGAGAGTGCGCCTGAGCCATTTTTTCATGAGACGTCCCTGAAGGCGGGGGAGCCCGGACAT
>JALTLF010000226.1 GCA_027005735.1 Chromatiales bacterium
TATTCAGCCAAGCCAGACCCGCGCATTGCGGAACAGGCGCATCCAGGGGCCGTCTTCGCCCCACTCATCCGGGTGCCAGGAATTCTGCACCGCGCGGAACACGCGTTCCGGGTGCGGCATCATGATGGTAAAGCGCCCGTCGCGGCTGGTCAGGCCCGTAATGCCCTCCGGCGAGCCATTGGGATTGAGGGGATAGGTCTCGGTGGGCCGCCCGTGGTGATCCACGTAACGCAGGGCCACCAGCGCGGCCTCCCGCTGTGCGGCATCGTCGAACTCCACGCGCCCCTCGCCATGGGCCACGGCCACCGGGATGCGTGAACCGGCCATGCCGGCAAACAGGATGGAAGGACTGTCCACCACTTCCGTGAGCACGAAACGCGCCTCGAACTGCTCGGACAGGTTGCGCTCGAAGCGCGGCCAGTGCTCCGCGCCAGGAATGAGATCACGCAGGTGCGACATCATCTGGCAGCCGTTGCAGACCCCCAGGGCGAAGGTATCCTCGCGCGCGAAAAAGGCGCTGAAGGCGTCGCGGGCGCTGTCGTTGTAGAGGATGGAACGCGCCCAGCCACCACCGGCACCGAGCACGTCGCCGTAGGAGAAGCCGCCGCAGGCGACCAGGCCCTTGAATTCCGCCAGGTCGCGCCGGCCGCCGATGATGTCGCTCATGTGCACGTCGATGGCGCGAAAGCCGGCGCGCTCGAAGGCCGCCGCCATTTCCACCTGCCCATTGACGCCCTGCTCGCGCAGGATGGCCATGGCCGGGCGCGCACCGCGCTGGATGAAGGGCGCGGCGATGTCCTCGTCGATATCGAAGCTGGTGGTGACGCCAAGGCCGGGATCATCGTCGTCGCGCTGGCGCTCGAACTCGCTCCGCGCGCAGGCGGGGTTGTCGCGCAATTCCTGCATCTTCCAGCTCGTCTCCCACCAGGCGGACTGCAGATCGGGGCGCGTCTCGTCCAGCAGGGTCTGGTGGTCACGGCGGAACCGGATGCGGTCCGCGTCGTTGAGCGTGCCGATGACATGGGTGTGATGGCCAAGCCCCGCGTCGTGGCACCAGGCAAGGACCTCGTCGGTGTCGCAGTGACGCACCTGCAGGACCGCGCCCAGTTCCTCGCTGAACAGCACGGCGAGGGGATCGGCATCGAAGTCGTCCAGTTGCACGTCGATGCCGCAGTGGCCGGCAAAGGCCATCTCGCAGAGGGTGGCGAAGAGGCCGCCGTCGGAACGGTCGTGGTAGGCGAGCAGCAGGCGGCGCTCGTTGAGCGACTGGACGAGATCGAAGAAGGCCACCAGGCTTTGCGGGTTGTCCAGATCGGCGGGGTGGTGCCCCAGTTGCTTGTAGACCTGCGCCAGGCAGGAGGCGCCGAGGCGGTGGCTGCCGCGCCCCAGGTCGATGAGGATCAGATCGGTATCGCCCCGGTCGGTGCGCAACTGCGGCGTCAGGGTGCGGCGCGCGTCCAGCACCGGCGCAAAGGCGGAGATGATCAGCGACAGGGGCGCGGTCACCGCGTGTTCCCCGTCCTCGTCCTGCCAGACGGTCTTCATGGACATGGAATCCTTGCCCACCGGGATGGCGATCCCCAGTTGCGGGCACAACTCCATGCCCACCGCGCGCACCGCGTCGTAGAGGCCGGCGTCCTCGCCGGGATGGCCCGCCGGCGCCATCCAGTTGGCCGACAGCACCACGTCGCCGAGCCGCTCGATGCGCGCCGCCGCCAGGTTGGTGATGGCCTCGGCCACCGCCATGCGTGCCGAGGCGGCATGGTGCAACAGGGCCACGGGCGTGCGCTCGCCCATGGCCATGGCCTCGCCCCGGTGGGTGTCGAAACTGCTGGTGGTCACCGCCACGTCCGCCACCGGCACCTGCCAGGGACCGACGAGCTGGTCACGGGCAATGAGCCCCGTCACCGAGCGATCGCCGATGGTGATGAGGAACTGCTTGGCCGCCACGGTGGGCAGGCGCAGGACGCGGTAGGCCGCCTCGCGCAGATCGATGCCCGTGGCATCGAAGTCGGGCTTGTGGAAGGGGTGGTGGTGCGCCTCGCGCAGCATCTTGGGCGGCTTGCCGAGCAAGACCTCGAGGGGCATGTCGATGGGGGTGTTGTCGAAGTGACCGTCACCGAGGACCAGGCGCAGTTCCCCGGTGGCCTCGCCCACCACGGCCCAGGGGCAACGCTCGCGCTCGCAGATGGCGGCAAAGCGTTCCAGGTCCTCGCTGGCGACGGCCAGCACATAGCGTTCCTGCGCCTCGTTGCACCAGATCTCCATGGGAGACATGCCGGGCTCGTCATTGGGTATGGCGCGCAACTCGAAACGCCCGCCGCGGCTGCTGTCGTGCACCAGTTCGGGGAAGGCATTGGACAGGCCGCCGGCGCCGACGTCATGGATACTGATGATGGGGTTGTCCTCGCCCTGTTGC
This sequence comes from Chromatiales bacterium, assembly GCA_027005735.1. GTDB lineage: Bacteria > Pseudomonadota > Gammaproteobacteria > CAMYNG01 > CAMYNG01 > HyVt-448. The sequence goes on from JALTLF010000226.1 coordinate 2,420, forward strand.
CAGCAGCGATCGATGACCTCCTGGGCGCGGCGCTGGATCTCGGGATTGCCGCGCTGCACGGAGGCGAAGTCCAGGTCCTCGTGGCTCTCGCCGCTGCTCATGCTCGAGGCCGCGCCGCCGCCGAGGCCAATGAGCATGGCCGGACCACCCAGCACCACCAGTTGCGCGCCGACCGGAATGTCTCCCTTGTCGATGTGTTCCGCGCGAATGTTGCCCAGTCCCCCGGCAAGCATGATGGGCTTGTGGTAGCCACGCACTTCCTCGCCCGTGGGCGCCGGCACCTTTTCCTCGTAGGTGCGGAAGTAGCCGCAGATGTTGGGCCGCCCGAATTCGTTGTTGAAGGCCGCGGCGCCGATGGGGCCTTCGAGCATGATGTCCAGCGCCGAGGCAATGCGCGCCGGCTTGCCGTGGTCCGTCTCCCAGGGCTGCTCGTGGCCCGGCAGGCGCAGATTGGAAACGCTGAAACCGCACAGCCCGGCCTTGGGCCGCGAACCGCGTCCAGTGGCGCCCTCGTCGCGGATCTCGCCGCCGGAGCCGGTGGCCGCGCCGGGGAAAGGCGAGATGGCGGTGGGGTGGTTGTGGGTCTCCACCTTCATGAGGATGTGGATGTCCTCGTCGTGGTATCCGTACTCGCCGTCCTCCGGGCCGGGGAAGAAACGCCCGGCGCGGTGACCGCGGATCACGGCGGAGTTGTCGTGATAGGCCGACAGCACCCTCCCCGGGTTCTGCGCGTGGGTGTTGCGGATCATGCCGAACAGGGAACGGGACTGGCGCTGGCCGTCGATGATCCAGTCGGCATTGAAGATCTTGTGACGGCAGTGCTCGGAGTTGGCCTGCGCGAACATCATCAGTTCCACGTCGCTGGGGTTGCGCCCCAGCGCGGTGAAGTTATCCACCAGGTAGTCGATCTCGTCTTCGGCCAGCGCCAGGCCAAGACGGGTATTGGCCAGCGCCAGGGCCTCGCGTCCCCCGCCGAGGACATCCACCACGCTCATGGGCGCGGGCGCCTCCTCGCGGAACAGCAGGGCGGCGTCGTCGAGGCTGTCCAGCGCCACCTCGGTCATGCGGTCGTGGAGCAGTCCGCGTACCTCCAGCAGCTCGTGCTCGCTGAGCGCCTGCCGGCTGGGCAGCAGGTAGAGGATACCGCGCTCGATGCGCTCCACCGCCCGCAGGCCGCAATTGTGCGCAATGTCGGTGGCCTTGCTCGACCACGGGGAGATGGTACCGGGGCGCGGCACCACCAGCACCAGGGCCTCGAACTGGTCGGACTGGAAACGGGACGGCGGGCCGTAGTCCAGCAGGCTGGCGAGACGGCGCTCTTCGTCCTTGCTCAGGGCGCGATCGAGCTGGACGAAGTGGCGATATTCCCCGCCGACATCCGAGATCGCCGGTGCGACGGCGCGAAGGGATGCAAGCAACTTTTCCTTGCGGAAGGCAGAGAGCGCATTCGCGCCGCGTAACTGCAACATGAAGGCCTACCGTAGACTGCCGTGGGAACAGGAAGGACCGATCATACTGCATGCCGGGGGGTGGGGCCACCGGCGGGACGGCCGCGCGGCAACGACGGCCGGGCAGGCTACCAGTGGGCCGCCTCCTTGAGGCGCGCCATGACTTCGTTGAGCGAGCCCTCCTGGTTGCTGAAGACGCACACCAGGTTGGCCACGCTGCACACCGTGGTCTCCGGGCCCCGCACGATCCAGCCATCGGGCGGCGTCCAGCCGCGCATCTGGGTGAACATGGACAGCTGGTCGGCGTTGCCCTGCACGATGCGCTTGTAGTCATGGGCGAACTTGCTCAGGCCCACCATCTGTTCCTCGGGCATCATGCCGAAACCCCGCACGAAGGCGCCGTCGTCGCGGAACTGGCAGATCGCCATGACACCGTCGATGGCCAACAAGCGTTCAATCATGGCTGCTCCCCGTCAGCTGAGGGCGGCGTAGGCCGCATCGAAATCCGCCTTGTCATTGGGCACGATGACGCCGCGGTGTTCATGGACGATGGCGGTCCATTCGAAACCGACGAGGGAAAACCCCTGGATGGGATAGAAACCCGCCATGCCGGTCATCTTTTCCCAGCCGCGCGCCTGCATGGTGGCAATCGCCATGTTGGCGACACAGACGTGGCACAGCAGGTCGAGGATATCCTCGTCGAGACCCGAGCCCTCCGCGATGCGATGCTCGCCAAGCTCACCACCATCGGAAAACTCGAAGGCGCCGAGCGCACCATCGAGTTTCATCAATTCATCCAGGCTGGCCATATTCCTCTCCTGATATGTGTTTTTCTGTCGTTATTAATCTGCTGCCGGCAAGTTCAGACCAGCGCGCCTTCCTGATCGGCGATATTCTCGCGCATGGTACGCATGACCTCGTTGAGCGAGGCCTGGCTGTTGTCGAGAAAGCAGAAGACGTTGGCGATCACGCACACGGTAAAAGCCGTGCCGCGCACTACCCAGCCGCGCGCCGGCGCACAACCGCAGTCCTTGCCCAGCGACTTTATCATGTCCACCTGCATGTGCACGGCCATGGTCGTGGCACGACACATGATGGAAGCCATGCGCGCCTTTTCATCGTCGAGCTGTCCCTCGTAGGAGAAACGATCACCGCGATAGGAATATTCCCCGGCAGCGATGACTCCCTGCATGGCGGCCAGTTGACTGACTAGACTCATTGCTTCCCCCTTTGTCCGTCCCTGCGCTGTGAACGGCCCGCTACGATGAATGTATCCTGCAGGCAATTAAAACGGCAGTACCGGGAATTTTCAAGCCGCGATTTTCCCGCTGCGGAAGCGAGTTGCCTGGCAGGGATGCAGAAAACGGGCCGAGTACGCTATCATGGCGTCTTTCCCTGCCGCAGCGGGACCCACGACGTGCCAGCGATGGACATTTCCTCACAACGCGCGAGCATCTGGCGCCGCCTCGCCGCCATGTTCTACGATGGCCTGGTACTGGTTGCCGTGCTCATCGCCGCCTCGGCGATCCTGCTGCTGCTCAACGGGGGCGAACCGGTGGCCAGCGACAACCCCTGGGGCCACCTGTGGTTCTTTCTTGTCACCTACGGTTTTTTTGCCTGGTTCTGGACCCACGGTGGCCAGACCCTGGGCATGCGAGCCTGGAAGATCCGTCTCGTCAGTGCCGATGGCGGCCCGCTGGGCTGGGGCCAGTCGCTGTTGCGCTTTCTCACTGCCCTGCCCGCCTGGCTCCTGCTCCTCATCGGGATCACGATGCTGGGCTCTCCCGCCGCACCCAGCCTGCCCGGCCCCCTGGCCTTTCTGTCACGCCTCCCGCCCGATCTGCTCACCATGATCGGCGCCGCCTGGATCCTGTGGGACAACAGTCGCTTCAGCTGGCGCGATGCCTTCTGTCACAGTCATGTCGTCAATGTATCGCGCTCGGCACCCGGATCAGGATCGACGGACGGCGACGGAGACTGATCAGGCCACGCGCCGCAACAACAGGCCGCCGCCCAGCAGGACGATGAGGGTCGGCACGCTGGCGGCCACCGCGGGCGGGAAGTCGTAGACGATACCCATCTGGCCGGCGAGCTTGTTGATGAGGAAAAAGACGATCCCCAGCATGAAGCCCACGAGGATCCGCTGCCCGATACTCGTCGCGCGCATGGATCCGGCGACGAAGGGCACTGCCAGCAACACCATGGCGGCAATGGAGAACGGCATCATCACCTTGGACCAGAAGGCCAGCTCGTAGTTGTCGGCATTGAGGCCGTTGGCGAGAAGGTAGTCGATATAGTCACCGAGGCGCCACAGCGAGAGGGTCTGCGGCGCCACCGAGACGGTATCGATGACCTCCACGGGCAACAGCGGGAAACCGCGCAAGGTATCCAGTCTCTCGGTGCTCACGGCGACCTGCGGGCGGCCCTCCTCCGGCGCCAGCGCGGCGACATTCGCCAGGTTGCTGCGTTCGACGTCGGAAAGTATCCAGCCCTGTTCCTCGTCCAGCTCGGCGGTGCGCGCATGGGTGATGCTCCTGAGGCGCTGCTGGCGGTCGAAATTGTAGATAAATATCCCGCGCAGGTGCCGCTTGTCGGTCATCTGCTGGACATGGATGAAGTTCGCCCCGTCACGGATCCACAGGCCATAGCTGGTATTGAGGCTGATCTTCTGTTGCAGGGCCTCGATGCGCATCTGCTGGGCATACTGCTCGGCCGGCGGCGCCAGTCCCTCGCCGAACAGCAGCGCCGCCAGCATGAGCAGCAGGGAGGCGCGCAGGACCGCGCCGACGAGTCGCAGCACGGACAGGCCGGAAGCACGCATCACCACCAGTTCACTGCGCGCCGCCAGGCCACCCAGGCCGATGATGGTGCCGAGCACCGCGGCAATGGGAAACAGTTCGTAGATATGCCGCGGTGCACGCAGCAGGACGTAGCCGAGGGCGCTGAGGTAGGTATAGTTGGCCTTGCCGATATCGCTGAACTCGCCGGCAAAGGAAATCAGCACGAACAGCACGCCGACCACCACGAGCACCGCCAGCACGCCACCCAGCACTGCCCTGCCGATGTAGTTGTCGAGAATGACCATCTCAGCGTCCCGGCAACAGGCGTCTGCCGCGCAAGGGATGGAAGCCGGACTGTTGCAGGAACAGGAACAGCCCCAGCGCCAGCATCAGGGCATGCACCCACCACATGCCGAGCCAGGGAGATATCTCCCCCTTCTGCAGCCAGGCGCGCGCCACGTTGAGCATATTGGTGTAGATGATATATATAAGGATCGCCAGGGAGAGCCTGGCATACTGTCCCTGGCGCGGCGAGGTGCGGCTCAGCGGCACGGCAAGCACGGCGAACACCAGGGACAACAGCACGGGCGCGATGCGGCCCTGCAGCTCCGCGACGTTGAAGGGTTCCGGGTTGTCCAGCAAGTCCCGCGTACTCAGGGCGCTGCGCCGGTAGCCCACCGGCCCCGCCTCCCTCTCCTCGATGCGCACGCCGTGTTTTTCGAATTCGATGATCTTGAAATCCGGCATGCCCGGCTGTCCCTCGTAGCGGTGCCCGTTCTCCAGTACCACGTAGCGGTCGCCGGTTTTCGCATCGGTAAACTGGTAGCCGTAGCGCGAGGTAAAGATCACCTGTACGGCGCCCTGCTGGCGCTGGCCGAAGACATTGCGCAGCTCGGTGCGGTCCTCGCTGAATTCTTCCACGTAGATGGTACCGATGCCGGTACTGATATCCTTGAAGCGCCCCGCGGTGATGCCGCGCACATCCGCGGTGCGCCCCGCCGCCGCGGCGAGACGCTCGTTGGTCTGCTCCGCCCACGGCGCCAGGTAGAGGGTAAACAAGCCCGTCAGCAGGGCGAAGATCACGGCCAGGAAGATCACCGAGCGCAACACCCGCCCCTGGCCGACACCACAGGCGGACAGGGCGATCATCTCACTGTCCTTGTAGAGGCGGCTCAGCGCCAGCAGGATGGCCAGATAAAAGGACAGGGGCAGGATGAAGCCCAGGTTGACGACGGCCTTCAGGCCCAGAACAATAAGAATGGTATCGACCTCCAACGCGCCGCTAGCCGCCTCCTGGAAGATCTGCACGATGCGCGCACTGAGAAAGATCAGCAGCAGCACGAGGGTCACGCCCAGCAGGGTGGAGAGGATCTCCTTGAGAATGTAGCGGTCGATGATCACGGTCGCTTCCGTGCGCCGGTTACTGATCCCGGCGCGCTTTTGGACTAGACTAGGTCGATTCACGGCCCTTTCGGGTCGCCGTGCAATACACTGGTTAGATTCAGGGTTCGGCCAAACTCCGCGCGACCGTCTTCCGGGGCCGCCACATGCGCGGCGGCGGGCACCATCCCTGAATTCACACACCCGTTAGCCAAGAATACACCCTGTGGCCGGGAGACGGCAATCCGGCGGGGACAGAGCAGGAGCGACAATGGAAATCAAGGTCAAGCATACCGACATCAGGCAGCACAGGACGGACTGTGCGGTGATCCCGGTGTACGAGAAACGCAGGCTGTCGGCTGCCGGCAAGGCGCTGGACGAGCTGGCCAATGGCGCCCTCGGCCGTGTCCTGCGCAGCGGCGATCTCGATGGCAGGCGTGGTCAGTCGCGCCTCCTGCCCGCCATGGAGGGCCTGCCCTGCGCGCGAGTACTGTTGCTCGGCCTCGGCCGGGAGAAGGATCTGAACGAGCGCGGCTTCCGTGATGCCGTCACGCTCGCCTGGCGCGTCCTGCAGGACACCGGCAGCCGTGACGCCACCTTCTACCTCGGCGAGTCAAAGGTCGGCAAGCAGGGTGAGGAATGGAACATCTACCAGGCCGCGCGCCTGTTGCGCCTTGCCAGCTACCGCTACACCGCCACCCGCAGCGACGACAGGGCGCCAAAGGCCGCCCTGCGCCGGGTGGTCCTCGACGTCGCCGACAAGCGTCACCTGCCGCGCGCCCGTCGCGCACTGGCCGAGGGCGACGCGACGGGCGAAGGCATGAATCTGGCCCGCGAGCTGGGCAACCTGCCGGGCAACATCTGCACACCGAGCCACCTCGCCAGCGAGGCGCGCAAGCTGGCGAAGGGCTGCGAGTCCATGCGCGTACAGGTGCTGGACCAGAAGGCGATGGAGAAACTGGGCATGGGTTCGCTGCTCTCCGTGGCGAAGGGTTCGCGCCAGCCTCCGCGCTTCATCATCCTCGAGTACCGGGGCGCCAGGGGCACAAAGGCCAAACCCCTGCGTCCCATCGTGCTGGTGGGCAAGGGCATCACCTTCGACTCGGGGGGCGTCTCCATCAAGCCCTCCGCCGCCATGGACGAGATGAAGTTCGACATGTGCGGCGCCGCCAGCGTCCTCGGCACCTTCCGCGCCCTCGCGCAACTGCAACCGAAGGTACACGTGGTCGGCCTGGTACCCAGTTGCGAAAACATGCCCGACGGCGCCGCCAACAAGCCCGGCGACGTGGTCACATCCATGTCGGGCAAGACCATCGAAGTACTCAACACCGACGCCGAGGGCCGCCTGATCCTCTGCGACGCACTCACCTACGCTGAGAAATACCAGCCCCGCGCCGTCATCGATATCGCCACTCTCACCGGCGCCTGCGTGGTGGCGCTCGGCAAGCACGCCACCGGCATGCTGGGCAACGACGAGCGGCTCATGCATGAACTCGAACGACACGGCCAGGATACCGGCGACCGCGTGTGGCAACTGCCACTGTGGGAGGAATATCAGGATCAACTGAAAAGCAATTTCGCCGACATCGCCAACATCGGCGGGCGTGATGCCGGCACCATTACCGCCGCCTGCTTCCTCTCGCGCTTTACCGAGAAGATGAAATGGGCACACCTGGACATCGCCGGCACCGCCTGGCACTCGGGAGAGAAGAAGGGCGCCACCGGTAGACCCGTTCCCCTGTTGACGCGTTACATTCTCAGCAAGGCGGTGAAAAAATCGTGACACGCGTGGACTTCTACATCCTCAGCCATACCGAGCCCTCGGCGCGGGACCGGTATGCCTGCCGACTGGTGCAGAAGGCCTGGGAACTGGGCCACCGGGTGTACCTGCACATGGATGAAGAAGCCCATGCCAGACAGCTCGATGAACTGTTGTGGACCTTCGACCAGGGCAGTTTCATCCCCCACCGTTTCCTGCGCGAACCAGCCAGCTGTGAAGAGCCGGTGATCCTCGGCTGTGGCGAGCAGGCACCACCCGATACCGAGGTGCTCATCAACCTGGGCACCGAGGTACCGCCCTTCTTCAGCCAGTTCGAGCGCGTTGCCGAACTGGTGGGCGGCGACCAGGCGCACCGCGAACTGGGCCGTGAACGCTATCGTTTCTATCGCGAACGCGGCTACCCACTCCACGACCACCGCATCTGAACCGGGCCGACATGGCAACGCGCAAGAAGGACAGCGGCAAGGCGCAGGGCCCCGGTGGCAAGGGCGGCGGGACCGACGTGGTCAACGAGGCGCACGAAAGCCTGGTCAAGTCGCTGGAGTCCATCAAGGAACTCCTGCTAAAGAGCGAGAACAAGATCTCCGCCGCGCGGGAAAATATCGCGCGCGCGGATCGCTCCCGCCAGGGCCATGCCGATCCCGCCTCCACGGAGGACGATTCACCGCCCCTGTTCGATCTCGCCGACAATACGGACACGACATCCCCGGCCGGACAGGAGGCGGACGATGCCGCGGTGGAAGAGAACATCGACGCCTTCCTCGCCGACATCGACGGCAGGGATCCGCCACCGGGGGATGACGATGACGTGCCCATGCTGGAAGACATCGTCGTTCCCGGCAAGCCCGCCACGGAAGACACGGACACGGATGCAAACACCCCCACCCTTTCCGCCGATACCATCGAGGCCATCATGAACGAGTTCCAGAAAAACCTTGAGAAGAAGGTACACGACACCCTGATCCAGGTCATCGTGCAACTGGAGAGCGATCTCAAGGCGCAGATCCGCGAAGAAGTGGAAGCATTGCGCCGGCAGTTGCTCGAGGATCGCGACTGAGCCCCATCTCCGTCGCCGGCCTGATACGCGTTCCAGATTCCAGCACAGTTTATTGAAATCAGGCTCTCTCGGTGGTGGCGTTTACGGACCGTTAGCCGCAGGGAAGCGGCTGTCGAGCGTACAGGGACGTATGTACCGCGCGTCCGTAAACGCCACCACCGAGAGAGACCAGGAAATCGTGTCATCCGTTATTTCCAGGCAGTCGAGAATTCGGAACACCGATTTAGATGCCTTTCGTCACTTCCCCCGCGGGCGCAGGTCGTAGCGCTCGTACATGTAGCAGGCACCCCAGGGCAGGCCCTCCGGCATGGTGTAGTAGAGATCGACGATCCAGGCCAGCATCTCCTCGCGGTAGCGTGCATACCGGAAGCCCCGCCCAAGCCCCAGGTAGAAACGCGCGCCCTCGATGTCCACCACCCGCGCCTCGAACTCGTCGAAATACCAGGCAAAGCGATAGTCCACCGGGTTCTCGGCGAGAATGGCGAAGTTGCGCCCGTCCAGTTCCCGGTAGTCGGTGACGATATCGTCCTGCCGGCCATGGTAGGACCCCTCACCGAAGACCAGGAAGTGCGCGCCACCGTCATAGGCGAGCTTGGCCGACAGCGCGTAACTGTCGGTGGCCGGCACGTAGCCCTCGTGCTCCAGCGCCAGCGCCGCCAGTTGCGGACCATGGGTGCCGATGACCACGCTCTTGTAGTCATCGCCGAGGCCATCGAGGAGACGCGGCGCACCCGCGATGATCACGGCGAGGAAAACGACATGCACGAGGCTGAAGCTCAGCATGAAGTACGTGGCGCGACGCATGGCGGTGGTACCGATGACCTGCGCCAGCCCCAGTACCAGGAAGGGGTAGAAACTCAGCAGCCAGTGCAGACCGATACTGGCGGTGAAGGAGAGCAGCAGGAACAGGCCCATGGGAATGAAGAACAGGCCGATGAAGACCCCGGCAACGGGAGAGAGGAACTGCTGCCACAGCACGCCGCGCGCGCGGTAGATATAGTAGATCAGCGCCGGGGTCAGCAGGTAGAGCAGCAGGATGCCGTACTTGAGGACATACTCGAAGCCAAACCCGTTCCCCTGCGTACGGTTGACGAGATTGAACAGGTAGTTGTCCCAGCAGTGGGTGTAGTTCCACCACAGGTTGAGCGCGATGGCCGGCAGGGTGCCGAGCACGATGAACGACAGGGCCGCCAGTGCGCGGCGCTGGCGGCGCAGGTGCACCAGCAGGAACAGTGCGTAGGCCACGCCCAGCAGGCCGGCAAAGAACTTGGCGAGGAAGGCCAGGCCAAGGAGGAAACCGCACAACAGGTAGTCGACGAGGCGCCCCGTCTGCTGGGCGCGGTAGAAGACCAGCGCGGAGAGAAAACTCCACAGCAGCAGCGGCGTGTCGGTAGTAACCAGCACCCCGACGAGATTGATGGGCGTGAGGAGATAGAGCAACGCCGACCAGCGCGCCAGGCTACGTCCGTGGGGCGCCACCAGCACGTAGATGACCGCGCCGATGAACAGGGAAATCAGCACCGCCGGCAGACGCAACCAGACCTCGGCATCGCCCAGGGCAAGAAGGGGCGCCAGCATCCAGGCCACCATGGGCGGGTGATCGTAGTAGCCATAGTCCGGGTATTGTGCCCAGAAGATGAAATAGGCCTCGTCGCCGGTCATGGGCAGGAAGTGGGCCAGCGCCAGCTTGAGCAGGGCGATACCCGGCAGCAGGGCGAGGAAACGACGATCGGCGAGCAGAACGTTCATGGCAGGGTCGGGCCGGGTTACCGGTGTGGATCAGGGCCGCAATGGTACCACTGTCGGCGGCATCCGGGGACTATCCAATGGGCGTCTAGGGAAAGCCCGGCGGCTTCTGTATAATGGCGCGCCTGAGTCGTCTCTAATCGCACAGGCAGACAGGCCGTGGACAAGACCTACAACCCGCACGACATCGAGCAGCGCTGGTACCAGTTCTGGGAACAGGGTGGCTACTTCGCCCCCCAGGGCGAGGGCAAGCCCTTTTGCATCATGATCCCGCCGCCCAATGTCACCGGCAGCCTGCACATGGGCCACGGCTTCAACAACACCATCATGGACACCCTCATCCGCTACCATCGCATGAAGGGCGACCGCACCCTGTGGCAGCCGGGCACCGACCACGCCGGCATCGCCACGCAAATGGTGGTGGAACGCCAGCTCAACGCCGAGGGCAGGACGCGCCACGACCTCGGCCGCGAGGCCTTCATCGAGCGTATCTGGAAGTGGCGCGAGGAATCGGGCGGCAACATCACCCGCCAGTTGCGCCGCATGGGTTCCTCGCTGGACTGGTCGCGCGAGCGTTTCACCATGGACGAGGGCCTCTCCCACGCGGTACGCGAAGTCTTCGTGCGTCTCTACGACGAGGGCCTGATCTACCGTGGCCAGCGCCTGGTCAACTGGGACCCGGTGCTGCACACCGCGGTCTCGGACCTGGAAGTAGTCTCCGAGGAGGAAAGCGGTCACCTGTGGCACCTCCGCTACCCCCTCACCGGCTCCGATGAATACCTCGTCGTCGCCACCACGCGTCCCGAGACCATGCTCGGCGATACCGCCGTGGCGGTACACCCTGACGACGAGCGTTACCGCCGCCTGGTGGGCAAGACCGTCACCCTGCCGCTGACCGGCCGCGAGATCCCCGTCATCGCCGACGACTATGTCGATCCCGAGTTCGGCAGCGGCTGCGTCAAGATCACCCCGGCGCACGACTTCAATGACTACGAGATGGGCCGCCGCCACGATCTGCCCATGATCAACATCTTCACCATCGATGCGCGCACCAACGAAAACGTACCCGAGGCCTACCGCGACCTGGATCGCTACGATGCGCGCAAGAAGGTCATCGCCGACCTCGAGGCCCTCGGCCTGATGGAAAAGGTCGAGGACCACAAACTCATGGTGCCGCGCGGCGATCGCTCCGGCGCGGTGGTAGAACCCTTCCTCACCGACCAGTGGTTCGTGCGCATCCAGCCGCTGGCCGAGCCGGCCATCCGCGCGGTGGAAGACGGCGATATCCGTTTCATCCCGGACAACTGGAAGAACACCTATTTCGAATGGATGCGCAACATCCAGGACTGGTGCATCAGTCGCCAGATCTGGTGGGGACATCGCATTCCCGCCTGGTACGACGCCGAAGGCAACATCTACGTGGCCCACGACGAGGACGAGGTACGCAGCAAGTACCAGCTCGCCGCCGAGGTCGAACTGCGCCAGGACGAGGACGTTCTGGACACCTGGTTTTCCTCGGCGCTGTGGCCCTTCTCCACCCTCGGCTGGCCCGACAGCGAGGACGATCTCGGGATCTTCTATCCCACCAGTGTGCTGGTCACCGGCTTCGACATCATCTTCTTCTGGGTGGCGCGCATGATCATGATGGGCCTGAAGTTCATCGGCGACGTGCCGTTCCGCGACGTCTATATCCACGGCCTGGTACGCGATTCCCACGGACAGAAGATGTCCAAGAGCAAGGGCAACGTCCTCGATCCCATCGATCTCATCGACGGCATCGACCTCGAGTCGCTGGTGAAGAAACGCACCAGCGGCATGATGCAACCGCAACTGGCGGCGAAGATCGAAAAGGCCACGCGCAAGGAATTCCCCGGGGGGATCCCCTCCTACGGCACCGATGCCCTGCGCTTTACCTTCGCCTCGCTGGCCACCACCGGGCGTGACATCAACTTCGACCTCGGCCGTATCGAGGGCTATCGCAACTTCTGTAACAAGTTATGGAATGCGGCGCGCTACGTGTTGATGAATACCGAGGGTGAGGACTGTGGCCAGACGGGTGGCGAGGTGGAACTGAGCGCCGCCGACCGCTGGATCACCGCCCTGTTGCAACAGACCACCCAGGAGGTCACCCGCGCCATCGACAACTACCGTTTCGATCTCGCCGCGCATGCCATCTACGAGTTCACCTGGAACGCGTACTGCGACTGGTACCTGGAACTCTCCAAGCCGGTACTCACCGACGCGAACAGTAGCGCGGCACAACTGCGCGGTACGCGCCGGACCCTGGTGCGGGTGCTGGAGACCCTGCTGCGCCTCGCCCATCCCGTGATCCCCTATATCACCGAGGAGATCTGGCAACGCGTGGCGCCGCTCGCCGGCATCGCGGGCGAGACCATCATGGTGCAGCCCTGGCCGGAGGCCGACAGCGCGCTCATCGACGCGGACGCCATCGAGGAAATGGAGTGGGTCAGGCAGTTCATCCTCGGCGTGCGCAAGATCCGCAGCGGCATGAACATCGAACCCCGCAAGCCCCTGCCCGTGCTGTTGCAGGACGCCGACGAGGCCGACCGCAAACGCCTGGCGCGCAACCGCCGCTACCTGGAAACCGTGGGACGCATGGCCAGCATCGAGCTGCTCGCCGACGACGAGGCGGCCCCCGAGGCGGCCACGGAACTGGTGGGCAACATGAAGATCCTCATCCCCATGGCCGGCCTCATCGACAAGGAAGCGGAACAGGCGCGCCTGGAGAAGGAAATCGGCAAGGACGAAAAGGCCCTCGCCGCGGTGGAGAAGAAACTGGCCAATCCTGACTTCGTCCATCGCGCCCCGCCCGAAGTGGTGGACAAGGAACGCCACAAGGCGGCGGAGTTGCGCGCCAAGCTCCAACAGTTGCGCGCGCAGCTGGAAAAGATCCGCACCCTGTGAGACCCGCGATCGGATCCGACCGTCTCGGCGAATGGATCTGCACGCGGCCCGGGGGCGAGGCGTGCCAGCCTACGCGCGACTGAACGACGCCTTCCGCATCCCACGAGAGTCTACGGACATCAGGCTCCAGCCGGGCGGCCTCAGGCACGCTTGATGCGCACCACGCGCATGAGCTCGAAAGCCAGTCCCGCCACCACCTCGGTATCCGGGTAATAGGTCAGATTGACCCGTTGACCGACGAGACTCCGGTACTTTTTCGCGCGCTTGTACTTGAAGGGGACCTCGCAGCCCTCGAGCATGAGGGTGTTGAGGTACATGTCGTCCACGCGCCGTTGCACGTGGGAGATCACCTTCATCATGTCCGAGTGGGTCAGGCGGGGATGCTTCCTGAGAAGTTTTTCGGGCGTGCTCTGCATGCGCCCATTATACGGGCGGGACGCGCCTCGCCGCGTACTTATTTCTCCACGTCCTGCCCCGGTGGCAGGCGCGTGCCGGGCAGCCAGGCGAGCCCCCAGTCGATGATGGCCCGCAGCGCCGCGGCCAGGGCCTGTCCCTTTTCCGTCAGTTGATAGCGGTAGCGCGGCGGCCGCTGCTGGTAGGGCTGTTTCGTCACCATGCCGTGCGCCGTCAGGCGCTTGAGGCGATCGGCGAGGATATTGGTGGGGATCCGCTCCGGCGAGTCCAGCAATTCGCCGTAGGTCTGCTTGCCGAGAAACAGGTCGCGCACCACCAGCAGGGTCCACTTGTCGCCGAGGATATCGAGGGTACGGCTGACGGGACAGGGCGAGCGCGCGGCCTGGCGCCCCTTCTCCTTGCTAAGTGACTGTTTTTTCATGCGTAAAGTCTAGCACACCCACCGTGACTTGCAATTCACAAGTAACCTGCTAGCATTCGGTTACTTGCAAATAACAAGTCACCACGACAAGGAGAAACACCATGACGGCAAGCACCCTCGATCCCTCCCACGCCGACCGCGGCGGCGCCCTGCTCACGGCCGTGATCCTCGCCGCCTGGGGCGGTCTCGTTGCCCTCCTCGCCCTCGACGGTTTCTTCGTGCCGACGTCGGGTTACGTGCCCCTGCGCCTGTTGCTCTCCGGCGGGCTGGCCCTGTTGCTGTTTGCCGCCGCCTGGTTCCTGCTGCCCGCCTTCCGGGCCCGGATCCTGGCGCTGGACACGCGCCTGCTGGTACTCGTCCACAGCCTGCGCATGCTGGGCATGGGTTTCGTCATGCTCTATGTGGTCCATCGCCTGCCCATGTCCTTCGCCTTCCTCGCCGGTTTCGGCGACGCCCTCACCGCCATCGGCGCCGTGGCGCTGGTGTGGGGGATGATCTCCCGTCCCGCGGGGATCGCCCGCGCCTGGCTGTGGCGCTGGAACAGCTTCGGCCTGCTGGATTTCATCGTCGCCTTCACCGTGGGTATCCTCAGCCGTCAGGGCGGCCCCCTCGTGCCGGCGAACGGGGTGGACAGTGACCTCATGACGAGCTTTCCCTTCGCCCTCATCCCCGCCTTCCTTGCGCAGGTCTTCATCCTCACCCACATCGTCATCTACCTGCAACTGCGCCATCGCTACGCGGGTCGCCCGCGTATCCAGGCGACCCAGGGCTGAGGGATGCACCGGCAGGAAGGGGGAAACCCGGCGCGACGAACGTCACCGGCGTGGCCGGTACTTCCCGCCGGGGATCCACCGCCCGCCCGTCACCGGCCCGATGTATTCGTACACCCATGCAGAGAGCGCCTGCCCGTCGTCCCGCATCACCGGTCGGAGGACGCGCCGATATTCATGGGGGCGTGGGCAGGTGGGAGAACAGCCCTCATAGCGATCCAGGCGGGCAAACAGGGCATGGGTGTCGCGGACGCGATAGATCTCCCCCTGCACGCGTTGCCCCGCGCTCACGGCCTTCACCAGTCCCGGGTAACTTCCAAGATCGATGAGCCGACCGGCGATCTCGCCCCGGCCGAGGAATTCCACACTGCCTTCGAGCAGTTCATGACGTGAACCGGGCAGGCCCCGTTGCAGGGTGCCATAGACGAACAGGTAGTCGTCATTCATCGCCGCCATCGACTCACCACGGCCGAGTCCTGTCAGTTCCCCCTGCCCGTCGCCGCGCGCCGGGCGACCGCGAAGGCCTGGTTCGCCCATTTGCGCAGTTCATCCCGATCTTCCAGCGTCTCTTCGGGTGCCTGGTAGTAGTTGAGCCGACAGGGTTTACCCTGGCGCAGGTAAGTGAACGGGGCAAGGGCACGGCGCTCGAATTCCGGCATGGTCTGCGCATCCACCTTCAGGTAGAGGATATTGTCGACGATGATGGCGAACATGAGGCCGTCGATGAAAACGCCGTCACCACCGAACATACGGCGCGCCTCCACCGGACCGATTGCCTGCAGCATCTCGACGACATGCTCGACAAACTCCCTGTCCCGCGCCGCGACCATGCAATCACTGTATCAGTTACAGGAGGCCGGCATGGTACCGTGTTCCACCCGGATGGCCCTGCGTACTCACTGGCCGACGCTGGAGAGCACGAGATTGACAACACCCACGATGGCGAGAATGAAAAGGATCACGGCGGCGAGACCGACGATGATGTACTGCCCCGGGCTGCCGTGCTGGAAGTCCCGTTCCCGGTTCCTGTTGCTCTGCACCCCGATGAGCGAGGCGCCGACGCTCTGCACCACCTGCCACAGAGTGGGTTTCTGTTTCGATTCTTCCGACATGCTCGACTCGCTGGTTCAGGAAAACGTCCGGCGCCTACTATATCCCCCGCCCCCGGTTTTGACCACCACCACGCGGGATTCCCCTGCCGTCCACAGGGGCACTTGCGGGTCCGTCCATGCCGGTGTGCGCCCACGACACGGCGGATCCCCATCGACTGAATCACTGCGGGCCTTTCATCTCCCGCGCCAGACGCAGAACCATGAAGGCGACGATGCCCACGCCGAGCACCAGCACGGTCCACAGGACGAGACGCCGCCAGGGAACCACCGTGGGCGCCACCATCTGTCCCTGCCCACCGAGTTCGATCTCCTCGCCTGCCTGGGCGGCCTTGACGAAACCGGCCTCGCTATCCTCGCCCAGCTGGCGCAACAGGGCGGGGATGGCGGAACCCGCCGGCGCCACCCCGGCGGCACCGTAGGCAATGCGGAAGGGCGCCTCGCCACTGGCCATGAAGAGTAACTGGTGCGGCCGCCAGCCCACGGCCAGCTCGATGCCGCCCACGCTATCGGCCTCGTCGGCGGCCAGTTCCACGCGCCAGTAGCGATCCTGCGTGGGCGAGATCCGCAGCACCGGGTTTTCCACCTCCTCGCCCTGCACCGTCAGCCGGTAGATCACGCCCGCATACCGCTGCCGCCACGGGGCCGCGGGATCGTCGCGCGACAGGACGGTGACGCGCGCCACGCTGTTGGCACTGGCCAGCCGCAGGCGCAGGCGATCCACGGGCAGGAAGGCGGCGGCATCGTACTCGAGCCAGGCCAGGCCACCGTCGCCGCGCCGGATTTGCCCGGCGCCGTCGAGGCGCGTCCAGCGGCGCGCCGACTCGCGCAGGGATCCGCCGAAACCGGCACGGATGCTGCGCAACAGCACGTTCTGCGCGCCTGCCGGCCAGCTGATCTTCAGATAGCGCGCACGCAGGCCCGCCACCTCGATCCGGCGACGTTGCAGTTCGTTGCCGTCGAAGCGAAAGTGCGACAGCGTGGTCGCGGGAACCACCGTGCGCCAGTTGTCCAGATCATCGCTGGCGCTGATGGAGACCCGGGTGGCGAAACTGTCCGGCGCCCCCTGCCAGTCGAACTCCAGCCAGTCCGGTCCCCTCGCCGCCGCCGTATTCTCCCCCCCTTCCAGCGCCGGACCGAGATCCACCACGTAGGCATACACCACCTTGCCCTGCCCCACGCTCGCCGGCGAACCCCCGCTGATGTCGATGATGGTGCCGCCCGCATCGGTGACGATGCGCACCTCCGGCGCCGTGGCGGCGCCACCGCCCGCCTCGCGGTAGACGGGAAACAGTTTCAGCGTTACCGGTTCCCGCGTGACGGTCTGCGTGTCCTTCTCGCGGCGCAACAGGTGAGGCACCACGGCATTGTTGCTGTTGAAGACACGCAGGTCGCCGAGATCCCGGCGGGTCACATGGCGATACACCTGCTCGGGCAGTTCGAGGCTGTAGATGGCGCCGTCGCCGTCCACCTCGAGAGGAATGCCCCAGGCGAAGTCCTGGGGCGTGAGCCGCTCGCCATCCGCGACGGCGACGCCCGGCGTCCCCGTGACCAGGCCACAACACAGTACCAGGCTGTATAACAAAGGTTTCATGCCTCTTTCTCCTTGTCCGCGGGCAGGTGCGAGAAGTATCCCGCTGCCACGTAAACCGCACCCACCACGAGGAAGGTCATGATGACCTCCAGTTCCTCGCGGTTGGCGAGATCGATGAAAAACAGTTTCGCCAGTGTCAGGCCCACCAGCGACAGGGCGACGATACGCATGGCGCGGTTTGCCAGCCGCCCGGCCAGGATGAGCAGCACCAGCGCCGTCACGCCCCAGAGAATGGCGATCCCCGACTGGAAGGCGGTGGAGCGCGCCAGGGAAGCCAGGCTCCAGTACACGCCATCCGAAAAGTGATAGACCCCGCGCGCGACCACCGTGTTGAGCCACAGGAAGGCGGTGCCGCCCATGAAGATCACCAGCAGTTGCGGCATCTCCGCCAGATGGCGCCGCAGCCAGTTCTTCTCGCGCAGGAACCACAACACGATCCCCACCATCACGGCAAGCTGCGAGAGTTCCAGCGGGTTGAGCACCGGGATATAGGGCAGGAAGCGGGTCGCGCCCGACAACTGCAACATGGTGAGCAGGGCCCAGCCCCAGGCCCACAGCACCATGGCCACGCCGCCGGCGCGCCGCCAGGCCCAGTCGTGATCCCGCACCGGCCAGCGCCGCGCAAGGGCGGCCCGTGCCGGCAGGTAGAGGAACAGTAGCGGCACCAGTCCCCAGACACTCACGCTCCAGACCTTGCCGGCATGCACCACGTCGTCCAGCAGCCAGGAAAGCTCGATGGCCACCGCGATGGCGACATAGATGAACGCCGCCAGGTGCTGGGCCGCCAGCGTGCCGCGACTGAAGTGAAACCGCTCGGCGTAGCGCAGCATCCAGGCCGTCAGGGCGAACACCGGCAACCAGAAGACGGCATCCCAGCCGGCGAGAAAATGGAAACTGCTGCGCCCGAACACCATGATGAGGGTAAAGAGGTAGAGCAGGCCCACCTGGAAGAGCATGGGGTAGCGCAGCAGCGGCCAGCGCAGTGGCGGGGCCAGGCGCGTCATCAGGGCGAAGCTGGCGCCGATCACGGCGAGCGCCGCAAGCGCCTCGTAGCGGGTCGGCACCTGGTCGATGACCTCGTTGAGCGTGGTGCCGAACCACCACAACACGCCCCACAGGAACATCACCACGTGGTAGAAGCCCTCGAAGGCATGCAGCTCGTCGCGCCGCCGGTAGAGGTACCAGCCGGAGAACAGGGCCGCGAGACTGATCAGGATGCCGCCGAGAAAGACGCCGTTCCACACCGGCAGGGCATCGAAACCGAAATCGTGCCCGTGGGCGTAAAACACCCCCGCGGCCAGTTGCAGCAGCAGGCCGAAATTGCGCGCCAGCCAGCGTGCCTGGCGCACGCCGAGCCAGACCAGCGCCGCTCCCTCCATGGCCCAGGCCGCCGAGGACCAGCGCCCGTCGAGCGCCAGGGGAATGGCCAGGGTGCCGAAGACCACCGCCATGGCGAGGAAGGATTCCGTCAGCAGGCGCATGACCCGCCGCGTCGCCTCGCTGCCGCGCGCCCACAACGCCCGCGCCAGCACGATATAAAAGAACGCCAGCGCCAGCGCGCTGAGGGCCATGCCGTACTCGTAGCGATAGACCATGCCACCCTGCAGCGCGGCGGTGACGATGGGCGTACCGAACACCAGCGTGCCGTCAACGTAGCCGCGAAAACCCTCCGGTTGGCGGAAGGCAAACAGCACCGCGATGGCGACATACATGAGAAAGAACAGGATCAGGAACGGCTCGGTGGTGGCGAAGAAGGCCGGCTCGTAGCGCGTCACGCCCCAGAACGAACCGATGCCGAAGGTGAACAGGAAGCCGAGCAGGTTGAGCTCGCGCCAGCTGCGATACCAGGCCACCGAGAGAATACCGAGGTTGAGCAGGGCATAGAAACCGAACAGGGCCACATAGTCGTTGCTACCGGTGGACAACAGAATGGGGGTGAGGAAACCGCCCGCAGCGCCGAACAGGGCCAGCGACTTCGCGTCCTGCAACAGGGCCAGCGCGGTGGAGAGGATCACCAGCGCCACCATGAGCGCGAAGGCCATGCCCAGGGGCACCATCCCGAACAGCTTCGCCGCGCCGAACACGGTGATATACATGATGCCGACACCACCACCCTGCAACAGCAGGGCGAAGGTCTGGCGCCGGTGCCGTTGGCGCCAGCCGAGCACCAGCAGCACCAGCCCGCCGACGGCGGCACCCAGCAGCCGCGCCTCGATGGAGAGCATGTCATGCTGCACCGCGTAGCGCAGCAGGAAACCGACACCGACGAAGAGCACCAGCAGGCCGACGCGCACCACCACGTTGCCGTCGGTAAAGAAGCCCCTGATGAAGGCAAACAGCTTGCCGAACATCTCCTCGGCCGGACCCGGCGGATGCACCCTGCCCGGCTGGATGGACTGCGGTCGTGGCCTCGCCGGCGCGGTCGGTTCCATGGCAGGCGTTTCCGGCGGCAACGCGATGGCGGGCGGCACCGGTTTCGCTTCCGCCTGCGGTTCCATTTCCGGTTTCGTTTCCGTCACCGGCACGGAGACCGCGCCGGCTTCCGCGGGTCGGCTATCGCTGGCGGCTTCCCGCTCCTCCCCTTTGAGCCGCTCTTCCAGTTGTGCAAGACGCTGGCGCAACTCGCGATTGTGGCGCGCCACGTCGCCCACCCAGCCGAACAGGTAGCCGATGAACAGGCCGCTCAGGACACCGCCGAAACTCAGGGACGCCAGGCCGAGGACAAAGGCCCCCACCAGCGCCAGAATGATCCCGATTACCGACATACGTCACTCCTTTGTCTGTCTGCTTTTCCCGTCTCCGGCGGACCCGGCGAGAGAGCGCCGCCGAGGTATTCATACCCGTGCGCGTCGCGCCAGGATCCGCCCCGATTCGAACACCCGGGGGGCGAACCGGTGCCCCCGGTAGCGCAACAGGCGCTTGTGGGCGAAGTCGAACAACAGGACATTGTACTGACGCAGGCGGCGCAGGAAATCGGCCGCCGCCTCGTCCAGGTAGTTCTTCGCCGCCAGGGCCCGCATGGAAAACAGGGGCATCACCCCCGGCAGGGGGTAGTCCGAACCGTTCACCAGCCGGTGATGCCAGTCCTCGCGTTCGAGGAGCGTCTGCAGGGACCGGCCCAGACGGTTGATCTGGGTAACGGCGGAGATATCCCCGTAGAGCCTGTCCTCGAAGCGCGCCTCGTCCATGAGACGGGCGAAATAATCGAAGTTGGACCGCTGCGGCCCGTGGGGGCCGCGATCGAGATCGGGGCCGTGGCCCTCGGTGGCGCAATGGGCGACGATCACCCGCACGCCGTGTTCCAACGGCCGACGCAGGCGCAGGGGGTGACCCAGTTCCTGGTTCGTCACCCCGGCCACCGCGTATTCGTGGCCCGCGTGCACCAGCAGCGGCATCCCCATCTCGGCGAGGGCGGCGTAAAAGGCGTCGCACCTGGGCGAGGCGGGATCGATGTTCTGGATCTGCGGCAACCACTTGACGGCCACCGCGCCCGCGCGCGCCTGCGCGCGCAGATCCTCGATGGCGTCTTCCCGCCAGGGATGTACCGAGGCGATCCAGCCGAAGCGCGCCGGCTGCCGCGCGGCGAGGAGGCGAACGTAGTCGTTGGGGATGTAGAAGGCGGTGCGCGCAAGATCGCGCCGGCCGTTTTCATCGTGCCAGGCATCGAAGGCCAGCATCAGGAAGCGCGCGCCGGGGGGGAAGGCGGCGGCGAGGTGTGACAGGCCTTGCCAGGCCGTGGCATCGATACCCGCCTCCGGATCGGCACAGGCGGCATTGACGTAGAAGCGAAAACGCAGGTTGTGGGCCGGGTGCAGGATCGAACGCATGCGCGGGTCGAGATGAATGCCGGAGTCACTGTCGCCGGCGCCCACCACGTGGACGTGACTGTCCCATAGCTGCGCGGCATCCAGGTCCTGCCAGATCCGCTGCATCAGTTCGTGCCCGGCCAGCTCGCGCGGCAGCTCACCGTCGGGACAGGGATTCACGAAGCCCTCGTCCGGCCAGTAGCGCGCCCCCAGCAGGCCCAGGGCCGACGCACCCAGTAGTGAAACAAAGGTCCTTCTCCGCATTGCCCCGTCCTATTCCAGTTCGCGCGCCATGCGCTCCCCTTGTGGCACATCGACGCGCCACAACAGCAGGGCGCCGCCAATGAAGAGGATCAGGATGGACAACAGGGAAAGCCGCGGGCTGCCGGTAAGGAGACTGACCACGCCCATCATCAGGGGACCGAGGATGGCGGCGAACTTGCCCAGCATGTTGTAGAAACCGAAATACTCGGCGGCCTTGCCCGCGGGAATGATGCGTGCATACAGCGAACGGCTGAGCGCCTGTACGCCGCCCTGCACCAGTCCGATGGTGACGGCGAGAATATAGAACTCGCCGACGCTGTCCATGAACACCGCCCACAGGGTGACGGCGATATAGACCGCAATGCCGACGAGGATCCCCTGCTTGGCGCCGATGCGCTGGCCGAGAAAACCGAAGGCGATGGCGGCGGGAAAGCCCACGAACTGCGTGATCAGCAGGGCCGTCACCAGCTGGGTGCCGTCGAACTTCAGCGCCGCGCCGTAGTCGATGGCCATGCGCACGATGGTGTCCACGCCGTCGATATACAACCAGTAGGCGAGCAGGAAGACAAACACCACGCGGAGCTTGCGGATCTTGCCGAAGGTGGCCTTCAGCTGGCGAAAGCCCTGCCCCACGGCGCGCCACAGGTGAACACCGTCCTCGCGCCGCGGCTCGGGCACATTGATCATCAGCGGCAGGGAGAACAGCAGCCACCAGAGGGCGGTGAGCAGGAAGCCGAACTGGGTCGCGTCCTGCGCGGACATGAAACCGAAGCTCCCGGGCCACAGCCGCATGGCCACGCACAGGGCGAACAGCACGCCGCCGCCGAGGTAGCCGAGGGAAAAGCCCCAGGAAGAAACCACGTCCAGCTTCTCGCGTGGCGCGACATTGACGATGAGGCTGTCGTAGAAGATGTTGGCGGCGGAAAAGCCGATGGTGGCGAGCACGAACATCGACAGGGCCATGAACCACTCGCCCCAGGCGACGAAATACAGTGCCGCGGTCATGGCCACGCCGAGCAGGGCAAAGACGACGAGGAAACGTTTCTTGCTGTTGGCCGAGTCTGCGATGGCGCCGAGGATGGGGGCAAGGATCACCACCACGGCACTGGCAAAGGAATTGGCGACGCCGAGCTGGAAGGTGCTGGTGCCGGCCTCGACGCTGGTGGCCCAGTATTCCTTGTAGAACAGCGGGAAGAAACCTGCCATGACCACCGTGGCGAAGGCCGAGTTCCCCCAGTCGTACAGCGCCCAGGAGAACACCCTGCGATCACGCAGGACGGCAAGGCCGCCTGCGTCTTTCGGATTATTGTTGTTCATTCCTTGTTCGCCCCCGAGCTTCCCAGCTTACACCATCAGGCCGCCGAAGACGCTGCCGCGGCGGCACTATTTTCACCCCGCGCCAGCGCATGCGCCGCCGGGTAGTCGATCTTGCCGGTGCCGAGGACCGGCACCTGCCGCACCACCACCACGCGGCGCGGCACGCCCAGTTCCCCGAATCCCTGTTCGCGCGCGGCCGCCTGCAAGGCGCGGCGGTCGATGCCGGCGCAGTCGGTGACCAGCACCAGTTGTTCGCCCTTGCGGGCGTCGGCCACCGCCAGCACGGCATGCAGGTGATCCGGCCAGGCCCGTGCAACGAAGGCCTCCACCGCCGCCAGGGAGATCATCTCGCCGCCGATCTTGGCGAAGCGCCTGGCTCGCCCGCGGATGCGCAGGAAACCGTCCGCGTCGATGCTGACGATGTCGCCGGTGTCGTACCAGCCCGCGCCGCACTCGCTGGCTGGCGGCTGGCACTGCCCCGGCGCGTCCTCGCGCAGGTAGCCGAGCATGACGTTGGGACCGCGCACGTGCAGGCGCTGTCCCTCCTCCACCCCCGGCACCGGCACGAGGCGATACTCGATACCGGGCAACAGGCGCCCCACGGTACCGATACGATTGTCCATGGGCGTGTTGGAGGCCAGCACCGGGCTGGTCTCGGTGGCGCCGTAGCCTTCCAGCACCCTGACCCCGAAACGATCGCTCCACACCCGCCGGGTTTCTTCCTGCAGGGGCTCGGCGCCGGCGAAGACGTAGCGCAGGGTGTAGAAGTCGTAGGGGTGCGCGAAGCGCGCGTAGCCCTTGAGGAAGGTGTTGGTGCCGAAGAGGATGGTGGCGCCCACGTCGTAACTCATCTCCGGCACGATGCGGTAGTGCAGCGGCGTCGGGTAGAGGAACACCCGCATGCCCGAGATCAGCGGCAGGATGGTGCCGGCGGTGAGACCGAAGGAATGGAACATGGGCAGGGCATTGAGGATCACGTCCTGCGCCTGGTAGTCCACGCGCGCGGCGATCTGCGCACAGTTGGCGAGAATGTTGCGGTGCGAGAGCACCACGCCCTTGGGCGCCCCTTCGGAGCCGGAGGTAAACAGCACCACCGCCGCATCGTCGGCACCGCGGCCGCGACTCATGGCGCGGTGAGCGAGGCGGGCAAAGGCCAGGTCCAGCAGCCCGCGCAGGCGGGCAAACAGGCCGAGGCCGGCCACCAGGTCCTCGAGATAGACGATCTCGGCCTGCTCCGCCAGCGCCGCGACCACGTCCTCCAGCTTGCCGCGCGCGACGAACTGGCGCGAGCTGAGGATGACGCGCAGTTGCGCCGCCGTGCAGGCGCTCCGCAGGGCCCGGGTGCCGGCGGTGAAGTTGAGCATCGCCGGCACGCGTCCCGCCGCCTGCAGGCCGAAGAAACTCAGCACCGCGGCGGTGGTGTTGGGCAGCAGCACGCCGACGTTCTCCCCCGGGCGGGTAAGGCGCGCCACCGCCCGCGCCAGCACGAAGCTGCGCAGGATGGTCTGGCGATAGGTCATGGGCTGGCGCTGAATGTCCTCCGCCACCACGTGGCCGCCCCCGTGGCTGTGCGCCGCATCGAGCAGGGCGCGGAACAGGCTGCGCCCGGTATGGGCGGTCTCGAACATCATGCTGGTCATGATGTCCGACAGGGCCTGCCCCGCCCGGTTGCGCCGCGCGCGACCGCGCAGTTCCGCCGGCACCTCGATGCGCCGCGGCGGCAGGATGCTGAGGCGAATGCGCGGGAACCAGCGCAGGCGCAGGCGGCCGCGCATGCGCGAGAAGGGCGTGTACTGGGCGCCGTCGATACGCACCGGCAGGACCATTGCGCCGGAGCGGTCCGCCACCATGCCCGGGCCGTAGTAGATCTTCATCAACGAGCCGGTCACGGTGATGCGTCCCTCGGGAAAGATCACCACGCGCTGGTTGCCGCGCAGGAACCTGATGAGGGACTTCAGGCTCAGCGGGTTGGTGGGATCCATGCGAAACAGCTTCGCCAGGCGCAGAAAGGGGCGGAAGTACCAGCGCCGCGCAATGCGCGTGTTGATGGCGAAGCTCGGCTGTTCGGGCAGGAACACCGCCAACAGGAGGGCGTCGATGAACGAGGTGTGGTTGGCGACGATGAGCACCCGTTTCCCGGCGCGCCGGTAGTTCTCCAGGCCGCGCACGTCGACGCGATAGACGAGTTTGAGCAGCAGTCGCAGGATCCCGCGTAACATGGTGTCAGACTCCCTTGCCGTCGGCCGCCAGGCCGATGAGAAAATTGTCGATGAGCGAGGCGAAGACCTGTTCCACCTGCAGGGGTCCGGCCACGTCCAGCTTGTCGGTCACGGCGAGCACGCAGATCCCGTGGACGCTGCCCCACAGGGTGCGCGCCGCCAGCGCCGCGGCCGAGGCGTCGCCGCACAGCGGCCGCAGGATGTCCTCGAGCAGGGCGAAGAGTTCGTGCACGGCGAGGTTGAACCAGGCCGGCAGGGCCGCCTGGGACATGCGGTGCTCGTACATCAGCGCCCAGCGCGCCGGGTGACGGCGGGCGAAGTCGTGGTAGGCCAGCGCCAGGGCCTTGAGACGCGCCCCCGCCGGCTCACCCTCGCTGGCCGCCAGCGAAGCGGCGAGGACGCGGTGCAGCTCTGCCAGGGTACGGCCATTGACCTCCAGGATCAGGGCATCGAGATTGCGAAACACCAGGTAGAGGGTGCCCACCGTGTAGCCCATGCGCGCGGCCACCTTGCGGGTACTCAGCCCGTCGAGTCCCTCCTCCTCGAGGATGGCCTCCGCGGCCTCCAGCGCCATGTCGTGGAGTTCCTCGCGGCTGTGCTCACTGCGTCTCGCCATGTCTTCAATCCTTTATTGAACGATGTTCAATTAAACGCAAAAATAGTAAACAGCGTTCAATTTGTCAAGAAAAAAACCGCCCGGTTGGGACGGTGTCGGTAACGTATTGAAATACAACTAACGCTGGCGCTGGCGCCAGCGACGCAGGGCCCGACGCCGCTGCTCGGGGCTCATGCGCCGCAGGCGTTCCATGCGGCGATGGATGCGCTGGCGAAAGGCACGGCGCTCCGCCGGCGTCATGTTCCGCCAGCGCTCGCGCAGCTCCTCGCGGCGCTCCGGCGGCAGGTTGCGGAACCAGCGCCGGGTCTGACGGATCATGGCCCGCTCCTCCGGCGGCAGCTTGCGGAATTCCTGGTAACGCTTGCGGATCCGTTCCCGCACCTCCGGCGGCAGCCGGTTCCAGCGCTCCATGCGCGCCTGCGCGCGGGCGCGCTGCGCCTCGTCCATGCGGCTCCAGCGCTCGGCGCCAATGGCCAGGCGATGCTGCATCTGCGCGGGCATTTCATCCCAGCGCTCGGCCAGGGGCTGGAGGATCCGCTGCTGGGCTTCGTCCAGCGCCTCCCAGGCCAGCGGCTCGGCCGCCTGGGCCGACCACAGGGGCAGGAGCACCAGCAGCACCATCATCAACCACTTATTCATAGTCGCCACCCTCAATGATCACTTCGTTCTCTTCCACGCCCGCCAGCGGGTCCGGTTCCTGCGGTCCGGCCGCCACCGTCTGGCCGGTCTCTTCTTCCACCATCATGTCCAGCACCTCGCCGTCCTCGCTGGCGAAGAGGGCAAGAAATTCCAGCAGTTCGGGGCTGGGGGAGACCTCCTCGGCCAGGGCGAGGCCGGCGTTGCCCAGCAGCAGGCCAAGACACAGTCCCAGCACCAGTCCGCCCGTTGCCGGCCCGCGCGGCGCTTCAACCGGCATCCTGCTCCGCCTCCAGCAGCCACTGGTAGAACTCCAGTTCTTCCAGCAGTTCCAGCGAGTCGTCCTCGGCGACGATCTCGAGATCCAGCGCCGCAATGTCGGTGGAGGGCACCTGCAGGGCCGCGTCGTCGCCGCGGGCCAGTTGCGGCTGATCCTCTCCGGCGACGGGTCCCGGCGCATCACGCCAGGGCGCGGCCACCAGCACCGCGAGCAATACCGTCGCCGCCATGGCGCCACCGAGGTACCAGCCGCGACGGGCAGGCAGGGACACCACCTTGGCCCCCCTGCCGGCGGCCTCCAGCGCGGTGCGCCGCGCCGCGCGCAGGCGCCCGGCGATGGCCGGATCGAGATCCTCGGCCGCCGCGTCGAAGGCGGCCCGGATGCGGGCCTCGAATTCCCGCTCGTCCTTGGGCTGTTGCGGCTCTTTCATCACAGCACCCCTCCCAGGGTTTCACGTAGTCGTTTCACGGCGCGGGAGTAATGGGTCTTCACGCTCCCGCCGCTGATACCCAGACTCTGTGCGGTCTCGGTCACATCCAGTCCTTCCACCGCGCGCATCAGGAAGACCTGTTGCTGGCGCAGCGGCAATTCATGCAGGGCGCGCTCGATATGTTTGAGCAGGCGTCCCTTCTCCAGCTGGCCGTCCGGTGTGTCGGCGACCACCTGGGGCAGATCCTCGAGATCCTTGCCGTCTTCGTCGTCACCCCATTTTAGCCATACCCGCCAGCGGTTGCGCACCTGCTGACGGCGGTACCAGTCGCGGACACGGTTCTGCAGAATGCGGTAGAACAGCGGTGCCCATTCCGCCGGCGTCCGCTCGCCGTAGCGTTGTACCAGCTGGATCATGGCATCCTGCACGATGTCCAGCGCTTCCTCGCTGTTGCCGGTGGCCACGCGCGCCATCTGGAAGGCACGCCGTTCCACGCCGGCAAGAAATTCGTCCAGTGTCTCCGGTAACTCGGCCTGCTTGTGCGATGCGTCGTTTGGCACGCGCTCCCTGTCTTCCTGCCTCACCCAATGGTTGGCCGCACTGGCGGCCTGCTCGTGAGCCTGTCCCGCCTGCGGGTCCCCGGGGGGACCCGCAGGGGATCCAGGTGCGGTGGTGTCGCGCCACATGATAACCGCTTCTGTCCGTGTGAGGCAGCCGAAACGTTTATCCGCGTGTGATTGCGCGACCCATCCGCCCATCCGGCGCGTCGCTAGTGACCGCGGCGACGGTCGATGCGACGGTGGACCCGCTCGCCCCGACGGTCCATGCGACGGTCGATGCGCTGGCCGCGGCGGTCCAGGCGGCGGTCGATGCGATCACCCCGGCGATCGAGACGGTTCTCGATGCGGTCGCCACGGCGATCCAGACGGGCATCGATGCGATCGCCCCGGCGTTCCAGGCGATCGGCGGCGCGGTCATGGCCGGCCTCGCGCAGGCGCTCGGCGCGGGCATCCAGGCGGTCCTCGATGACGTCACCCCGATGGTCGAGACGGTCGTTGATCACCTCGCCGCGGTGGTCGAGGCGGTCGTTGATGACGTCGCCACGATGATCGAGACGATCCTCGATGACGTCGCCGCGGTGGTCAAGACGGTCCTCGACGACCTGACCGGGGTCCCCTTCCGAGGCCCAGGCCGGGCTGGCCAGCGCAATACCCATGGCGGCCATCAGGCCCATCGTCAGCTTGCTCTTTTTCATGTCTGTCACTCCCTGTTGCGTGAATGGTGTCTTCACCTGGTACAACGCGGTGGCGGGAGATTGGTTGACAGCCGGGATGAAACCGGCAGTGAAATCGGCCAATCCGCCGGAACCGGTCCGTCATAACAGGTAGAGAATTCCGGGATGTCCTTGTAAACCACTGTTTTTATTCCAAGAATCCACGGGCGCCCGGTCGGACACCGGACAGGAAACAACCTCCCCCCCACCCCGTCAAATGCCGCCGAAGGGCGCCGGGGCTCAGCGGGAAACACGCTCGCCGGTGTTCGAGCGCCCGCGAGCCCGGCGCACTGGGGTATCGCGCAGCGACGGCATTTTCGGGTCCCCTTTTCTTTGGGAACTTTTTTTTGGGGAGGCAAAAGAAAGTTCCTCGCTCGCGGCGGCGAGCGAAAAAGAACCTTAATTTAGTGTTCGCGAGTGGCGTGAAAACGGATGTCGGGCCAGCGCTCGATGGTGAGGTCGAGGTTGACGCGCGTGGGCGCGAGATAGGTGAGGCTGCCGGCGTGATCCAGGGCGAGGTTGTCGGCGGCCCTGTTGCGGAACTCGTTGAGCTTTTTCTCGTCCTCGCATTCCACCCAGCGCGCGGTGGCGACGTTGACCGACTCGAACTGGCACTCCACGCCGTACTCGTGCTTGAGGCGATGGGCCACGACGTCGAACTGCAACATGCCCACGGCGCCGACGATGAGGTCGTTGTTGTTGAGCGGCTTGAAGACCTGTGAGGCGCCCTCCTCGCTCAACTGTTCGAGGCCCTTCTGCAACTGCTTGAGGCGCAGCGGGTCTTTCAGCACCACGCGGCGGAACAGCTCGGGGGCGAAGTTGGGGATGCCGGTGTACTTGAGGTCCTCGCCCTGGGTGAAGGTGTCGCCGATCTGGATGGTGCCGTGGTTGTGCAGGCCGATGATGTCCCCCGGCCAGGCCGCCTCCACGTGCTCGCGCTCGCTGGCCATGAAGGTGATGGCATGGGGGATCTTGACGTCACGGCCGAGGCGCACCTGGCGCGCCTTCATGCCGGCGGTGTAGTGGCCCGAGCACACGCGCAGGAAGGCGATGCGGTCGCGGTGCTGCGGGTCCATGTTCGCCTGGATCTTGAAGACGAAACCGGTGAAGGCCTCCTCGTCGGGCGACACCACGCGGGTCTGCGTCGCCCGCGGCTGCGGGGGCGGCGCGTGGGCGACGAAGTAGTCCAGCAGCTCGGCGACGCCGAAGTTGTTGATGGCCGAGCCAAAGAATACCGGCGTCAGCTCACCGCGCAGGAAGGCATCCTCGTCCCAGGCATGGCTGGCGCCACGCACCAGCTCGATCTCCTCGCGCAGCTCCGCCGCCAGCGGACCCAGGACCTCGTCGAGTTGCGGATTGTCGAGCCCCTCGATGACATCCCCTTCCTGGATCCTGCCGCCGTGGGTGGCGGAATACAGGTGCACGCGGTCGTCGTACAGATGGAACACGCCGCGGAACTGCTTGCCCATGCCGATGGGCCAGGTCACCGGCGCGCACTGGATCTTCAGGATGTCCTCCACCTCGTCCATCAGCTCCACCGGGTCGCGGCCCTCGCGGTCCAGCTTGTTGATGAAGGTCAGGATGGGGGTGTCGCGCAGGCGGCAAACGTCCATCAGCTTGATGGTGCGGTCCTCCACGCCCTTGGCGCTGTCGATGACCATCAGCGCCGAGTCCACCGCCGTGAGGGTGCGGTAGGTGTCCTCCGAGAAGTCCTCGTGACCCGGCGTGTCCAGCAGGTTGACGATGTGGTCGCGGTAGGGAAACTGCATCACCGAGGAGGTCACCGAGATGCCGCGTTGCTTTTCCAGCTCCATCCAGTCGGAGGTGGCGTGGCGCGCCGCCTTGCGCCCCTTGACCGTGCCGGCGAGCTGGATGGCGCCGCCGAAGAGCAGCAGCTTTTCGGTGAGCGTCGTCTTGCCGGCGTCCGGATGGGAGATGATGGCGAAGGTGCGCCGCCGCCGGATTTCCTGTTCGAGAGAAGACATGGCCTGAATCGTGGACAACAAGGCGCGCTATTCTACACCAGCCGCGCGGGGGATAAAGCACCACCCTCCCCGCCGTCCCCGGCCGTGCGCGTCTCCCTGCCAACCCCCCGGGCCATTGCGTTGCATACCTTATATAAACCCGGTAGGCTTTGGGCCAGGATCCCGTCCCCCGGATCCGGCAAAATCACCATAACAATCAACGGCCAAGGAGACGCCATGTTTGAAGCGCCCAGAGAACCACAGGATTTCGGCAAGACCCTGGACACGGGATTCCGGCTGTTCGGGGCCGGCTGGAAAGGCGGCATGCTGATTGCGCTCTATGCCATTGTCGCCCTGGGCATCATCGGCGGCGCGGGCGTGGCCACCTTCATCCCCATGATGGATCGCGTGGACGAGGCCTTCGGCTTTGCCATCGGCATGGGCCTGATCCTGGGCCTGCTGGCCATCCTCATCTGGACCATCGCCATGAATTCGCTCATTGCCTGGTTCGGGGCCATCTACCGCGGCGCGCCCCTGCGCGTGAATGATGCCATCCGCATCGGCATGAACAAGCTCTTCCCCGTATTCGGCTGGTACATCCTGTTCTTCCTGCTCCTCGCCGGCGTGTTGCTGCCCGGCGGCATCATCTTCACCATCGGCATCGCCACCCAGGAACCCCTGACCATCGCCCTGACCAGTTTTCTCGGCGGCATTGCCATGCTCATCCCCTACCTGTTCGTTGCGGTAATGTTCGTCTTTGGCCCCTATCTCATCGTCATGGACGACAGCCGCGTCACCGAGTCCTTCGGTGAATCGAGGCGCCTGGTATGGGGCAACTGGTGGCGCACCTTCGGCTACGGCGCGGTGGTCATGTTGCTGCTGTGGGTGATCTCCTTCATCCTCTCCCTGCCGCTGGCCATCGTCAGCATCGTCTTCACTTTCAGTGGGGAGATGGCCGGCTCGCTCATCACCGACCTCCTGAATCAGCTCATCTCCCTGCTGGTCTACCCGCTGAGCGTGTCCATGACCCTGTCCTACATGTTCGACATGCAGTTGCGGCGCTCCGGCCTGGACCTGGCGGCGCGTCTCGCCTGAGACCCGGGGGCAGGCAGGCCTTGGCCCGCTGGCAGTACTACCTGCTGTTGCTGCTGACCGCCGCCCCGATGGCGGCCGTCGCGGCCGCCCGGGAGCCGGACACGGTATCCCTGATCAGCGCGTGTATCGAGGCCCGCTTCGAGAACAACGACGAGGAAGTCTTCCGCGATACCGAGCTGGAGCTGGGGAAACTCTGCCCGCAACTGGCCCGCGTCCTGCGGGCGGGCGATGATCCCCGCCTCGCCGACATCACGCCGCCACCCGCCGACAGGATGTCGCTGGCGCAACTACAGGATCTCCGCCAGGCGCTGGAGAGCTTTCGCACCGGCCCGGACAGGACCGGGCGCTTCGACCGCGGCATGCTCGAGGAAGTCATCGCCGCCAGCTACGAGCCG
>JALTLF010000227.1 GCA_027005735.1 Chromatiales bacterium
GTGGATCTCGATCCCTACCGGCGCCTGGTGATGCTCAACAAGGGCTCGCGCCAGGGCGTCTTTCTCGGCCAGCCCCTCATCGACGCCAAGGGCGTGATGGGACAGATCATCCAGGTGGACGCCCTCAACAGCGTGGCCATGCTGATCACCGATCCGAACCACACCCTGCCGGTGCAGGTCAACCGCAACGGCCTGCGCGCCATTGCCATCGGCACCGGTGCCGACGGCCTGCTGGAGATCCCCTTCCAGCCCATCAATGCCGACATCCGCGAGGGAGACCTGCTGGTGACCTCGGGGCTCGGCGGCGTCTTTCCGGCGGACTACCCGGCGGCCGAGGTCATCTCGGTGGACACCAATCCCAGCCTGCAGTTCGCCACCATCGTGGCGCGCCCCATGGCCGACCTGGATCGCGGACGCCAGGTCCTGCTGGTGTGGAAGAACGAAGTCCACGGCACACTCGACGAAGGCGGGGAGGCGATACCATGACGGTACACGGCCACCGCGGCGGCTGGGTGATCTTCTTCACTTTCGTCGCCGCCATGATCCTGCTGATGATCCCCCTGCCGGAGTGGGCCCGCCTGCTGTGGCCCGAGTGGGTGGTGATGGTGCTCATATACTGGTGCATGGCGTTGCCCGAAAGGGTCGGCGTCGGGGTCGGCTGGTTCGCCGGCCTGATGGTGGACGTGGCCCAGGGCACCCTGCTCGGCCAGCACGCCCTGGCCATGGCGCTGGTGGCCTTTCTCACCATCAAGCTGCACCAGCGCATCCGTGTCTTCCCTCTCGGCCAGCAGGCCCTCACCGTCCTGCTGCTGGCGATGATCTATTCCATCATCATGTTGTGGATCCGCGGACTGACCGGCCATGCACCGACCATCTGGTCGCACCTCGCTCCCACCCTCACCACCGCCCTGTTCTGGCCCGGCCTCTTCCTCTTGATGCGTTTCGTGCGCCGGCGCTACCAGGTCAGTTAGCAGGCCCACATGGCACGCCTGAATCCGCAACCCATCAAGGACCACCTGCGCGAGGCCCTGCTCTTCAACCGCCGCATGCTGGTGGCCGTGGTCGCAGTGATCCTGCTTGTATTCGTCCTGCTGGGGCGCCTGGCGCAATTACAGATCCTCCGGCACGAGCACTACACCACCCTGTCGGAGAACAACCGCGTCAGCATCCGTCCCCTGGTTCCCACGCGAGGCCTGATCTATGACCGCAACGGCGTCCTGCTGGCGCAGAACCTGCCCAGCTTCCGCCTCGAAATCATCCCCGAGCGGGTCACGGACATGGACAGGACCCTCGACGAACTGGCGAAGCTGGTGCGCATCAGCGACGAGGACCGTGACCGTTTCCGTGAGCAACTCAGTGTATCGCGCCGTTTCGAGGGCGTGCCGCTGCGTTTCCGCCTCAGCGACGATGAAGTGGCGCGCATCGCCGCCCGCCGCCATCGCCTGCCCGGCGTGAACATTACCGCCGACCTCGCGCGCCACTACCCGCTGGGTGAACTCACCGCCCACGCGGTGGGTTATGTCGGCCGTATCAGCATCGAGGAACTGCGCCAGCTCGATCCCTCCAACTACAAGGGCAGTCACTACATCGGCAAGGTCGGTATCGAAAAATACTACGAAGACATCCTCCACGGCCAGGTGGGCCACCAGCGCGTCGAGACCAATGCCCAGTCGCGAGTCCTGCGCAAGATGGATCGCACCCTGCCGGTGCCGGGACAGACCCTCTACCTCAACCTCGACTCCCGCCTGCAACTGGCCGCGCAACAGGCCTTCGGCGAGGAAAACGGCGCGCTGGTGGCCATCGATCCGCGTTCCGGCGCGGTACTGGCACTGGTGAGCATGCCGTCTTATGACCCCAATCTGTTCGTCAACGGGCTGGACAGCGCCACCTACCGCGCGCTGCGGGATTCTCCCAACCGCCCCCTGTTCAACCGCGCCCTGCAGGGACAGTATCCGCCGGGCTCCACCATCAAGCCCTTCATGGGCCTCGCCGGACTGGAACTGAACGTGACCGAACCCCAGCGCGAGGTCAACTGTCCCGGCTGGTACATGCTCAAGAACGACGACCGCCGCTACCGTGACTGGAAGAAAGGCGGTCATGGCGAGGTGGATCTGGATCGCGCCATCGTCGAGTCCTGCGACGTCTATTTCTATGATCTCGCCTTCGAACTGGGCATAGACCGCATCCACGCCTACCTGTCACGTTTTGGCCTCGGCCAACGCACCGGCATCGATATTCGCGGCGAGCTGCCCGGCCTGTTGCCTTCACGGGAATGGAAAAAGGCCGTCCACAATCAGCGCTGGTATCACGGTGAGACCCTCATCACGGGTATCGGCCAGGGCTTCACCCTGAGCACGCCCCTGCAACTTGCATCCGCCACGGCGACCCTCGCCAGCCGCGGCCACCGCATGCGCCCCACCATGGTGCGCAGCATCCAGCGCCCGGGAGATGAGAATGTGACCCCCGTGGAGCCACGCGAGCTGGAGCCTGTCACAATTCGTCAGAAAAAAAACTGGGATTACATCATTCGCGCCATGCAACGTGTCGTACACTCCATGCATGGCACGGCGCGCGGGATCAATGTTGATCTCAGTTACACCATTGCCGGCAAGACCGGCACCGCGCAGGTCTTCGGCATCAAGCAGGACGAGGAATATGTTGCCGAGGACATCCAGAAGCGTCTGCGCGACCATGCCCTGTTCATCGCCTTTGCGCCGGTGGAGGATCCACGCATCGCGGTGGCGGTGATTGTCGAGAACGGCGGCAGCGGCGGCGCGGTGGCCGCACCCATTGCACGCCGCGTCATGGATGCCTTCCTGGTCAATGCCCAATGAGCATCGGTAGCAGTCAGTTCGTCGAAGAAGACCGGATCAGCGCCGGGCGCAAGCTGCTCCTGCGTCTGCACATCGACCTGCCCCTGCTGGTGGCCCTGCTCCTGCTTGCCGGTCTCGGGCTGTTCGTGCTCTACAGCGCGGGCGAGCAACAATCCGAAATAGTGACACGCCAGTTGATCCGTCTCGCCATTGCCTTCGGCGTCATGTTTGCGCTGGCCCAGATCCCGCCGCTGGTCATCCGGCGCTGGGCGCCCTGGCTGTTCGGCATCGGCTTGCTGTTGCTGTTTGCCGTACTCATGCTCGGCGTCGTCGGCAAGGGGGCCCAACGCTGGCTCGACCTCGGCCTCTTCAGTTTCCAGCCCTCGGAGCTGATGAAGCTCGCCGTGCCCCTGATGATCGCCGCCTGGCTCGCCGATGCGCCCCTGCCGCCCAGCCACCGGCGCAAGCTGGTGGCCAGCCTCTTCCTGCTGGTGCCGACCCTGCTGGTGGCCAGGCAACCGGATCTCGGTACCGCCATCCTCATCGCCTGTTCCGGCTTTTTCGTGCTCTTTCTCGCCGGCCTCAGCTGGCGCCTGATGATCAGCCTCGCCGTGCTGGTCGCCGCCTCCCTGCCCCTGCTGTGGCAGTTCGTGCTGCACGAGTACCAGAAAAAGCGCATCCTCTCCCTCCTCAATCCCGAGAGCGATCCCCTGGG
This sequence comes from Chromatiales bacterium, assembly GCA_027005735.1. Taxonomy (GTDB): domain Bacteria; phylum Pseudomonadota; class Gammaproteobacteria; order CAMYNG01; family CAMYNG01; genus HyVt-448. The sequence goes on from JALTLF010000227.1 coordinate 3,529, forward strand.
TTCCGGCTACCATACCATCCAGTCCACCATCGCTATCGGCTCCGGGGGCCTGTACGGCAAGGGCTGGCTGCACGGCACCCAGTCACACCTGGACTTCCTGCCCGAGCGCTCCACGGACTTTATTTTCGCCGTCTTCAGCGAGGAATTCGGCTTCATCGGCAACCTGCTGTTGCTGGCCATCTTCCTGACTATCCTCGCGCGCGGCATGGTCATTGCCGTGCAGGCCCAGGATACCTTCGGCCGCCTGGTGGCCGGGAGCCTGAGCCTTACCTTTTTCGTCTATTTCTTCGTCAACATGGGCATGGTCAGCGGCATTCTGCCCGTCGTCGGCCTGCCCCTGCCGCTGGTGAGCTACGGGGGCACATCCCTGGTGACCATGATGGCCGCCTTCGGTATCCTCATGTCCATACATACCCATCGCCGACTCATGGCGCGCTGAAAACCGGATATAATTGACACAACATGGATCAGACATTGCGCAAACTCTCGCTCATCCTGCCGGGCCTGTTGCTGTGGGGCGCCGTGCAGGCCAATACCCCGCAGCCCGAGCCCGAGATCAAGGTCGATATCGAGGCCATCCGGGAATTCATCGGTGAAATGGTAAGACGTCACGAGTTCGATGCCCGCGACCTCGAAAGCGTGCTGCGCCAGGCGAAACTGCGCCGCGATATCATCCGCGCCATCTCGCGGCCGGCGGAATCGAAGCCCTGGCGCGAATACCGGCCCATCTTCCTCACCCCCCGGCGCATCGAGGGGGGACGCCGCTTCATGCAGGAGAATGCCGATATACTGCAACGCGCGAACGTGAGCTTCGGCGTACCGGGCGAGATCATCACCGCCATCATCGGCGTCGAGACCTTCTACGGGCGTCACAAGGGGCGCTACCCGGTGATCGACTCCCTCGCCACGCTGGCCTTCGCCTATCCGCCGCGGGCGCGTTTCTTTCGCGGCGAGCTTGAGCAATACCTGCTCATGACGCGCGAACAGAACATGGATCCCCTCAAGCAGACCGGTTCCTATGCCGGCGCCATGGGCATGCCCCAGTTCATTTCCTCCAGCTTCCGCGCCTATGCGGTGGACTTCGACGGCGACGGCAAGCGTGACCTGTGGCAGAACCATCACGACGTCATCGGCAGCGTCGCCAACTACTTCAAGCGCCACGGCTGGCGCAGCGGCGAACCCATCGCCCGGCGCGTGAAGGTAAAGGGTGAGGGCTACCGCGCCCTGCTCGGCCGCGAACTCAAGCCACGTTGGACGCCGGCGCAGTTGCGCGCGGCCGGCGTGGAGGTCCCCGCCGACGTCCCGGCGGAACGTCTCGCCACCCTCATTGAGCTGGAAGGGGAAAACGGGCCCGAATACTGGCTCGGCTGGCACAACTTCTATGTCATAACACGCTACAATCACAGTAAGCTCTATGCCATGGCGGTATTTCAGCTGAGCCAGGCCATCTCAGCCCCGACACCATGATAAGACCTCCACACCACGAACCGCGCCGCTTTATATCCGTGCTGTGCGTGCTCCTGCTCTCCATGCTGCTGGCGGCCTGTTCCACTTCGCGCTACAGCCGCGCCACCGACGGCGCGCCGACACGCACCCTGGACCCGGCACGCATCGCCGATGCCGTGCCGCGCAAGGAACCCCGCTCCCGTTACGGCAATCCCGCTTCCTACGTGGAACGTGGCCGCCGCTATACCGTGATGAAATCGGCGCGCGGTTACGTCGAGCGTGGCGTGGCCTCCTGGTACGGCGCCAAGTTCCACGGCCACCGCACCTCCAGCGGCGAAACCTATGACATGTATGCCATGACTGCGGCGCACCGCACCCTGCCGCTGCCGAGCTACGTACTGGTCACCAACCTGGAGAACAACCGTCGCGCCGTGGTGCGCGTCAATGATCGCGGCCCCTTCCACGACAACCGCATCATCGACCTGTCCTATGCCGCCGCCGTCAAGCTCGGCATCAGCGGTACAGCCATGGTGGAAGTGCGCGCCATCGATCCCGACACCTGGCGCCCGGGACAGGCACCGGCCACGCCACGCGCGGCCGGCGCTTATCACCTCTACGTCCAGGCCGGCGCCTTTGCCAGCCGCGTCAATGCCGAACGTCTCAGGGATCGCCTCGGCGCGGTGGCCAGGCCGCACCCGGTGCACATGCGCTTCTCCAGTAACGACCGGCTCTACCGCATCCATATCGGCCCCCTGTCCAGCGTCGAGGCCGCCGATCGCCTCGCCGAGCGCATCTCCGCCCTCGGTATCGCCCGCGCCCACGTGGTAGTCGATTAACCCCGCGTTCCACATTCCGCCGCCAGGTTTCACAGTCCGGCCCTCGCGGACTGGGTTTCACCGGGGGCAGGCAGTACAATAGGCGGATTCGTTTCAGCCGAGATACACACGGAAGGATCATGACTACACTGCGTCTTCTCACCGCCCTTTTACTGCTCAGCCTGGTCAGTAACGTCAGCGCGCGCACCCCCCTCGTGCCCGCGCCGCCGGCGATCCGCGCGACCGCCTACCTGCTCATCGACGCCAACAGCGGCCGCGTGCTGGCCGAGAAAAACAGCATGGAGCGCGTCGAGCCGGCCAGCCTCACCAAGCTGATGACGGCCTGGGTGGTCTTCAACGAGATCCGCAACGGCACCGTCAGTCTCGATGAGACCACGCGCGTCAGCAAGAAGGCCTGGAAGATGAAGGGCTCGCGCATGTTCATCGAGGTGGGCAAGGAAGTGAAGATCCGCGATCTCCTGCTGGGCATGATCGTGCAGTCGGGCAACGATGCCAGTGTCGCGCTGGCCGAACACATCGCCGGCGGCGAGGATGCCTTCGCGCAGTTGATGAACCAGCATGCTAAGGTGCTGGGCATGAACGGCAGCCACTTCGTCAATGCCACCGGCTGGCCCGACGAGAATCACTACACCACCGCCCATGACCTGGCCATCCTCACGCGCGCCCTGATCCGCGAATTCCCGGAATACTACGCCTGGTACAGCATCAAGGAGTTCACCTACAACAACATCCGCCAGTCCAACCGCAACCGCCTGCTGTGGCTCGACGAGCGTGTCGATGGCGTCAAGACGGGACACACCGAGTCCGCCGGCTTCTGCCTCGTGACCTCGGCAAAACAGGACGACATGCGGCTGATTTCCGTGGTGCTCGGTACCGACAGCGAGGACGCGCGCGTGGAGATGAGCCGCAAGCTGCTCAACTACGGTTTCCGTTTCTTCGAGTCCTTCAAACTCTACCAGGCCGGTACCCCGCTCACCGAGATGCGCATCTGGAAGGGCGAGGAAGAAATGCTGCCGCTGGGCCTGGACAAGGATCTCTATATCACCCTGCCGCGCGGACAACGCGGCAAGCTGGATGCCAGCATGAGCGTGGAACCGGAGATCCTCGCTCCCGCCTTCAAGGGTCGCGGCTATGGCACGGTGGAAGTCCGCCTCGGTGAGGAAGTCATCACCACCCAGCCGCTGGTCGCCCTCAAGGACATTCCCGAGGGCGGCCTGTGGCAGCGCTTCACCGACAGTATCCTGCTGTGGTTCAACTAGGCGCTCCATGAGCGGTATCGTCTATCTCAACGGGGAATACCTGCCGGCCGACGAGGCCCGCGTGCCGGTGCTCGACCGCGGCTTCATCTTCGGCGATGGCGTCTATGAAGTGATCCCGGCCTACAACGGCAAGCTGTTCCGCCTCGACGAACACCTGCAACGCCTCGAAAACAGCCTGCAGGCCACGCGCATTCCCAGCCCCTTCGACCGGGAGGAATGGCGCGCCATCCTCGAGGCCCTGGTGCGCAAGAACGGCGGCGGCGATCAGTCGGTCTACCTGCAGGTCACGCGCGGTATTGCCGCGCGCGAGCACGGCTTCCCCGAGAAGGTGAAACCCACGGTGTTCATCATGTGCAATCCCCTCCAGGCGGTGGACGACCAGGTCCACGACGCAGGGGTATGCGCCATCACGCTGGAGGACTCCCGCTGGAAACACTGCGACATCAAGGCCATCACGCTGCTGCCCAACATCCTCCTGCGCCAGCAGGCGGTGGATGCCGGTTGCACCGAGGCCATCCTCGTTCGCGACGGCCTGGTCACCGAGGGCGCGGCCAGCAACGTCTTCATGGTCAGGGACGGCCAGATCCGCACGCCGCCCAAGAGCCGCCAGTTGCTGCCGGGGATCACGCGGGACCTCGTCGTCGAGCTGGCCCGGCAACATGGCCTCGACTGCCGCGAACAAGACATCCCCGTGGCCACGCTGGCCGAGGCCGATGAAATCTGGCTCACCAGCTCGACGAAGGAAATCCTGCCGGTGACGCAACTGGACGGCCGGCCCGTAGGCGACGGCCGGCCGGGACCGGTATGGGCAAGGATGTTCGCCATCTACCAGGACTACAAGCAGGCCCTGCGCGAGGCCTGATCCCCGTGAGCGAGAAGCAAGCACCCCTGCTGGACTTCCCCTGTGACTTTGCCATCAAGGTCATGGGAAGGCAGGCCAGAGACTTTCCGCAACAGGTGCTCGGCCTGTTGCGCCAGCACTTCGCCGAGTCCGACATCCTCGATACCCGGCAGCGGGAGAGCCGCGGGGCCGCTTACCTTGCGCTCACCGTGACCGTGCGCGCGCGCAGCCGCGCGCAACTGGACGCCGCCTACCAGGCGCTGAACGACGCCGAATACGTCCTCATGACCCTGTGAGCGCCCTCCATGACCCGGTCCGACATCCTCCTGCGCCGCCTCGGCCGGCGTGACTACCGCGAAACCCAGCAGGCCATGCGCGACTTCACCGCGGCGCGCGAGGCCGACACCCCCGACGAGCTCTGGCTGCTGGAACACGAGGCCGTCTATACCCAGGGGCTCAACGGCCGCGCGGAGCACCTCCTCGATCCGGGGGACACGCCGGTGATACAAAGCGACCGCGGCGGCCAGGTGACCTGGCACGGGCCGGGGCAGGTGGTGATCTACCTGCTGGTGGACATGCGCCGGCGCGGACTCGGCGTGCGCCAGCTGGTGGAGATCATGGAGAACAGCGTCATCGCCCTGCTCGCCGAACACGGTATCGCCGCCAGCGCGCGGCGCGACGCCCCCGGCGTCTACGTGGCGGGCGCCAAGATCAGCGCCCTCGGCCTGCGCATTCGCCACGGCTACAGTTACCACGGCCTGTCACTCAATGTGGACAATGCCCTGGAACCCTTCGCCCGCATCAACCCCTGCGGCTATCCGCGGCTGCCAGTGACGCGCCTCGCCGATCTCGGTCCGCGCGACGCTCCCGAGGCCGTTGGCGAACGCCTGCTGGCGCTGCTCGCGACGCAACTGCGCGCGCACCCGGCGCGCCCGGCACGGCGCGTGCCCGTCCGCTAAATGCCGCCGCCCGTCCGTCGCCTGCTGGACAGGCGGACCGCGCGGCGATATAGCTGAACACGTGATCCGCCCGGTGCCGCGCGGGAATGCGGCAGCGGGGGAGACGCGAACGACCACCGGCACACGGAGAAGCCTGTCATGGAAATCTACCTCGTCCGCATCGTGGAGTCCCTGCTCCTGCCGCCGGGGATCTTTCTGCTGCTCATGTTGCTCGGCACCTTCGCCGTGCGCCGCTGGTACCGCAGCGGCACCCTCATGGTCCTGGCCGGATTCTTCGGCCTGCTGGCCGCCAGCCTGCCCATCACCGCGCTGGGCCTGCATGCCCTGCTGGAGACCACGCCCCCCATCGATCCCGCGCTGCTGGAAAGGCCCCGGGCCGGCGCCATCGTGGTCCTCGGCGCCGGCCGCCGCCACGGCGCCGAAGACTACGCCGCGCTGGGCAAGACGGCGCAGACGCTCACGCCCCACGGGCTGGAGCGCCTGCGCTACGCCGCCCTGTTGCACCAGAAGACCGGGCTGCCCATCCTGCTGGCCGGCGGCAAGCCCTGGGGCGAGGCCGTCTCCGAGGCCGAACTCATGCAGGCGGCGCTGGCCGACAGCTTCGGTATCCAGGCCCGCTGGCTCGATACACAAAGCCACAACACCTGGCAGAACGCCGCCAACAGCCGGCAGATCCTGCAACAGGCCGGCATCGACCACGTCATCCTCGTCACCCACGCCTGGCACATGCCACGTGCCCTGCTCGCCTTTCACGGCAACGGCCTGCAGGTCACGCCCGCGCCCACGGGTTTCACCGGGCAAATCGATGATGGCCCCCTGTTGCCGATGTTCCTTCCCGGCGGCCACGCCCTGTGGCAGACCAGCAACGCCCTGCGGGAATGGCTGGGACTGGCGTGGTACCGGATCCGCTACGGGGCCGCGTCGCCCTCACCCTGAATCCGTGCCGGCGCCCCCATCAGGCCGCCCGGATCAACTCCCCTCGTAGAGGATCTTCCACGGCGCCTCGGGCTGGTCACTGGGGCGCACGAGATAGAGGCGCTTGTAGACGTCACCGCGGTAGTTGTTGGAGGCATAGTGCTGGCGGAAGCGCGCAACGACGATGTCGCGGCCATCGACGG
>JALTLF010000228.1 GCA_027005735.1 Chromatiales bacterium
CGCCGCCCTGTACTTCCGCCATGACCTTCGTGATCGCCGCCGTCAGCGTCGTCTTGCCATGGTCCACGTGACCAATCGTGCCCACGTTTACGTGCGGCTTTGTGCGTTCAAATTTTTCCTTGGACATGACTCTTACCCTTTATGCGTATTTTTGCCTGTTAATCCACTAAACTCCGGTCCAACACGACCTCGATCAATGCTTGTTGATGACTTCCTCGGCAATCGCCGCCGGCGCCTCAGCATACTTCTCAAATACCATCGTGTAGGTGGCGCGACCCTGGGTCGCGGAACGCAGGTCGGTGGCATAGCCGAACATCTCGCCCAGCGGCACCTCCGCGCGGATCACCTTGCCCGCCGCGCTCTCGTCCATCCCCTGGATGACGCCGCGCCGGCGGTTCAGGTCCCCTACCACGTCACCCATGTAATCCTCGGGGGTGACGACTTCCACTTTCATAATCGGTTCCAGCAGTACCGGGCTGGCCTTTCTGGCCCCTTCCCGGAACGCCATCGAGCCGGCGATCTTGAACGCCATCTCGGAGGAGTCCACGTCGTGGTAGGAGCCGTCATAGAGCGTGACCTTGACGTCCACCACGGGGAAACCGGCGATGACGCCGTTTTCCATCTGTTCCTGGACTCCCTTGTCCACCGCCGGGATAAACTCCCGCGGCACCACGCCGCCAACGATTTCGTTGACGAACTCGTAACCGGCACCCGGTTCCTGCGGCTCCAGCCGCAGCCACACGTGGCCATACTGGCCGCGACCGCCGGACTGCCTGACAAACTTGCCTTCCGCTTCCACACTCTTGCGGATGGTCTCGCGGTAGGCCACCTGCGGCGCACCGACGTTGGCCTCGACCTTGAACTCGCGCCTGAGGCGGTCGACGATGATTTCCAGGTGCAGCTCACCCATGCCGGAAATGATCGTCTGGCCGGATTCCTCGTCGGTGTGCACCCGAAACGAGGGATCCTCCTGCGCCAGCTTCTGCAGCGCGATGCCCATCTTTTCCTGGTCCGGCTTGGTCTTCGGCTCGATGGCCACCGAGATCACCGGCTCCGGGAACTCCATGCGCTCCAGCGTGATGACGTTGTTCACGTCGCACAGCGTGTCGCCGGTGGTCACGTCCTTGAGGCCCACCGCCGCGGCAATATCGCCCGCACGGACTTCCTTTATCTCTTCGCGCGAGTTGGCGTGCATCTGCAGGATGCGCCCCACGCGCTCTTTCTTGCCCTTGACAGGGTTGTAGACCGTGTCCCCCGTCTTCAACACACCGGAATACACGCGAAAAAAGGTCAGCGTGCCCACGAAGGGGTCGGTGGCGATCTTGAACGCCAGCGCCGCGAACGGCGCATCGTCGTCTGCCGGGCGCTCGGCCTCGGTCTCTTCCCTGTCGTCCAGGTGCCCCACGATGGGCGGCACATCGACCGGCGACGGCATGTAATCGATCACGGCGTCCAGCATGGCCTGCACGCCCTTGTTCTTGAATGCCGAGCCACACAGGCAGGGCACGATCTCGTTGGCCAGGGTGCGCATACGCAGCCCCTGGCGGATGTCCTCGGCCGGGAGATCACCCGTTTCCAGGTACTTCTCCATCAGCGCCTCGCTGGCCTCGGCGGCGGACTCCAGCATCTGCTCGCGCAGTTCCTGGCACTGTGCCAGCAACTCGTCCGGGATATCCCGTTCCTCGTACGTGGCGCCGAGGTCCTCCTCGTGCCAGTAGATGGCCTTCATCTTGATGAGGTCCACCACGCCCTGGAAGCCATCCTCGGCGCCGATATTCAACTGTATGGGCACCGGGTTGGCGCCCAGCCGCGTGCGGATCTGCTCCACCACACGCAAAAAATCCGCCCCCGCGCGGTCCATCTTGTTGATGAAGGCCAGGCGCGGTACGCCGTACTTGTTGGCCTGCCGCCACACCGTCTCGGACTGGGGCTCGACCCCGCCAACGGCGCAGAACACGGCGCAGGCGCCGTCCAGCACCCTCAGGGAGCGCTCCACCTCAATGGTGAAGTCCACGTGCCCCGGCGTATCAATGATGTTGATACGGTGCTGCTCGTACTGCCGGGACATGCCCGACCAGAAGCAGGTGGTGGCCGCGGAGGTAATGGTGATCCCGCGCTCCTGTTCCTGCTCCATCCAGTCCATGGTGGCCGCGCCTTCGTGCACTTCGCCGATCTTGTGCGAGATCCCCGTATAAAACAGTATGCGCTCGGTGGTCGTCGTCTTGCCCGCGTCGATGTGGGCCATGATGCCGATGTTCCGATAGCGCTCGATAGGGGTTGTGCGCGCCACTTTTTCGTTCTCTGAAAACTTCTCCGTCTACCAGCGATAATGGGCAAAGGCCTTGTTGGCCTCGGCCATGCGGTGCGTGTCCTCACGCTTCTTCACGGCGGCGCCACGGTGCTCGGCGGCGTCGAGGATCTCGCCGGCCAGCCGCAGGCGCATACCCTTCTCGCCCCGGTTGCGGGCCGAATCGATGAGCCAGCGCATGGCCAGGGTCATGCGGCGGTCGGCACGCACTTCCACCGGTACCTGGTAGGTGGCGCCACCCACGCGGCGGGACTTGACCTCCACCGTCGGCACCACGTTGTCCAGGGCCTTCTCCAGCACCTCGATGGGCTCGCCCTTGCCCTTTTCGGCGATCACGTCCAGCGCGCCATAGACAATCTTTTCCGCCACGGACTTCTTGCCGCTCAACATCAGCATGTTGATGAACTTGGCAATCTTCTGGGACCCGAACTTGGGATCGGGGAGAATATTGCGTTTTTCTGCCGTGCGTCTTCTTGCCATGGAAAATACCTGTTCTGCCTGTATCCGGGCTCTATATATAGTGTCTCTACAGCCGATATTGTAACTATCTGTTTTTCAAGCCTTTTAGGACTTGGGCCGCTTGGCGCCGTACTTGGAGCGGCCCTGGCGGCGGTCACCCACGCCGGCGGTATCCAGCGAGCCGCGCACCACGTGATAGCGCACACCCGGCAGGTCCTTCACGCGGCCCCCGCGGATGAGCACCACCGAGTGCTCCTGCAGGTTGTGGCCCTCACCGCCGATGTAGCTGGTGACCTCGTATCCATTGGTCAGGCGCACGCGGGCGACCTTGCGCAGCGCAGAGTTCGGCTTCTTGGGCGTGGTGGTGTACACGCGGGTGCAGACCCCACGCTTCTGGGGACAGGCCTCCAGCGCCGGCACGTTGCTCTTCTCAGGCTTGCGCTTTCGCGGTTTGCGCACTAACTGATTGATTGTGGACATATTTCTTTTTCACTCCCGAAAATAAACGACAGGCCAGCTGCCACTGACCTGTCGTGAGGCGCGAATTTTAGGAACCCCGACCATTTATGTCAATACGGTCGGGGACTTATCTTCAAATTTTATTACTGGCCATCGGCCTCCGCCGGGCTCTCGGGGCTCTCCACGGCCGGGAGCTCGGCCCGCAGGGCCGCCTCGGCGGCCGCCATTTCGGCCTTTTCCTCGTCCCGGCGATGACGCTCCTTGTGGTAGGCCAGGCCGGTACCCGCGGGGATGAGGCGCCCGACGATGACGTTCTCCTTGAGCCCCCGCAGGTCGTCCTGCTTGCCGGTGACGGCCGCCTCGGTGAGCACCCGGGTGGTTTCCTGGAAGGAGGCCGCCGAGATGAAGGATTCCGTCGCCAGCGAGGCCTTGGTAATACCCAACAAAAGACGTTGGTATTTGGCCGGCTGCTTGCCCTCGGCCTCGAGGCGCTCGTTCTCGTCCAGCACCCGCGCGCGGTCCATCTGCTCGCCCTTGAGGAAGCCGGAATCGCCGGGCTCGGTGATCTCCACCTTGCGCAGCATCTGGCGCACGATGACCTCGATGTGCTTGTCGTTGATCTTCACACCCTGCAGGCGGTAGACGTCCTGGACCTCGTTGACGATGTACTTGGCCAGTTCGGGCACGCCCAGCAGGCGCAGGATGTCATGGGGATCCAGCTCGCCCTCGGCGATGACCTCGCCCTTCTCCACATGCTCGCCCTCGAAGGCGGTGATGTGGCGCCACTTGGGGATGAGTTCTTCGTAGGTATCGCCCTCGGCGGGGGTGATGACGAGGCGCTGCTTGCCCTTGGTTTCCTTGCCGAAGCCCACGGTGCCGGTGATCTCGGCGAGAATAGCCGATTCCTTGGGCTTGCGGGCCTCGAAGAGATCCGCCACGCGCGGCAGACCACCCGTGATGTCGCGGGTCTTGGAGGACTCCTGCGGGATGCGGGCCACCACGTCGCCCACGTCCACCTGGGCGCCGTCCTTCTGCACGATGATGGCGCCGGCAGGCAAGATGTAGTGGGCCGGGATGTCGGTGCCGGCGATACACAGGTCCTCGCCCTTGTCATCCACCAGCTTGACGATGGGACGCATGTCCTTGGCGGCGGCGGGGCGCTGCTTGGGATCGATGACCACCAGGCTGGTGAGGCCGGTGACCTCGTCCACCTCGGCGGTGACCGTGAGGCCGTCCACCACGTCGTCGAAGCGCACCTGGCCCGCCACCTCGGTGATCACGGGGTGGGTGTGCGGGTCCCAGCTTGCCAGAATCTGGCCGGCCTCGACCTTGTCCTCGTCGTTGACGGTGAGCATGGCGCCATAGGGCACCTTGTAGCGCTCGCGCTCGCGGTGGTGCTCGTCGAGGACGGTGATTTCACCGGAACGGGAGACCGCCACGTTGTGGCCGTCCTTGTGCTGCACCATCTTGATGTTGTGCAGGCGGACGGTGCCACTGGTCTTGATGGTGATGTTGTTGACCGCCGCGGAACGCGAGGCCGCGCCACCGATGTGGAAGGTGCGCATGGTGAGCTGGGTGCCCGGCTCGCCGATGGACTGGGCGGCGATGACACCCACTGCCTCACCGGCGTTGACCAGGTGACCGCGCGCCAGGTCACGGCCGTAGCAACAGGAACACACGCCGTAGCGAGTCTCGCAGGTGATGGCCGAGCGCACCACCATGCTGTCGATGGCCATGGCCTCGAGGCGTTCCACCCACTTCTCGTCCAGCAGGGTGCCACGTTCGATGAGTACTTCCTTGCCGTCGGGGCTCATGACATCCTTTGCCACCACGCGACCGAGGACCCGCTCGCTGAGTGGCTCGACCACGTCGCCACCCTCGATGAGGCTGGTGATGAGCAGGCCTTCCTCGGTGCCGCAATCGTGCTCGGTGACCACCAGGTCCTGGGAGACGTCCACCAGGCGGCGGGTCAGGTAACCGGAGTTGGCGGTCTTGAGCGCGGTGTCGGCGAGACCCTTGCGCGCGCCGTGGGTGGAGATGAAGTACTGCAGCACCGACAGGCCTTCACGGAAGTTGGCCGTGATGGGCGTCTCGATGATGGAGCCGTCCGGCTTGGCCATCAGGCCGCGCATGCCGGCGAGCTGGCGGATCTGCGCGGCGCTACCACGGGCGCCGGAGTCCGCCATCATGAAGATGGAGTTGAAGGACTTCTGGCGCACCGTATTGCCCTCGCGATCGACGACCTCCTCGGTGCCCAGCTTGTCCATCATGGCCTTGGCCACCTGGTCGTTGGTGTGCGACCAGATGTCCACCACCTTGTTGTAGCGCTCGCCATCGGTGACGAGACCCGAGGTGTACTGCTCCTGGATCTCCTTTACCTGTTCCTCGGCACGCGCGAGGATGTCGGCCTTGTTCTCCGGGATGACCATGTCCTCGACGCCGAAGGACACGCCGGCACGGGTGGAATAGCGGAAACCGGTGTACATCAGTTTGTCGGCGAAGATGACCGTCGCCTTCAGACCAAGGCGGCGATAGCAGACGTTGATGAGTTCCGAGATGGCCTTCTTCTTGAGGTCACGGTTGAGAATATCGAAGGGCAGCCCCTTCGGCACGATATCCCACAGCAGGGCGCGACCGACGGTGGTCTCGCGGATGGCGGTATTCTCTTCCAGCTCGCCGTCGTCATTCTGCAGATATTCGGTAACGCGCACCTTGACCCGCGCCTGCAGGCCCACCCGTCCCGCCTCGTAGGCACGGTGGACTTCCCGGGTGTCGGCAAACACCATGCCCTCGCCGGGCGCATTGACGCGCTCGCGCGTCATCCAGTACAGGCCCAGCACCACGTCCTGCGAGGGCACGATGATGGGCTCGCCGTTGGCGGGCGAGAGGATGTTGTTGGAGGACATCATCAGCGCGCGCGCCTCGAGCTGTGCCTCCAGCGACAGCGGCACGTGTACCGCCATCTGGTCGCCGTCGAAGTCGGCATTGAAGGCGGTACAAACCAGCGGATGCAGCTGGATGGCCTTGCCCTCGATGAGGACGGGCTCGAAGGCCTGGATGCCGAGGCGGTGCAGCGTCGGCGCGCGGTTGAGCAACACCGGATGCTCGCGGATGACTTCTTCGAGGATATCCCAGACCTCGGCGCCCTCGCGTTCGACCATCTTCTTGGCCGCCTTGATGGTGGTTGCCAGGCCGCGGCGCTCCAGCTTGCTGAAGATGAAGGGCTTGAACAGCTCCAGCGCCATCTTCTTCGGCAAGCCGCACTGGTGCAGCTTGAGGGTGGGACCGACGACGATCACCGAGCGGCCGGAGTAATCGACGCGCTTGCCCAGCAGGTTCTGGCGGAAGCGGCCCTGCTTGCCCTTGATCATGTCGGCCAGCGACTTCAGCGGGCGGCGGTTGGAACCGGTGATGGCGCGGCCGCGACGCCCGTTGTCGAGCAGCGCATCGACGGATTCCTGCAACATGCGCTTTTCGTTGCGCACGATGATGTCCGGCGCATTGAGGTCCAGCAGGCGCTTGAGGCGGTTGTTGCGGTTGATGACGCGACGATAGAGATCGTTGAGATCGGAGGTGGCAAAGCGGCCGCCTTCCAACGGGACCAGTGGGCGCAGCTCCGGCGGCAGCACCGGCAGCACGGTCATCACCATCCACTCGGGCTTGTTGCCAGAATCGATGAAGGCCTCCACCAGCTTGAGACGCTTGCCCAGCTTCTTGAGCTTGGTCTCGGAATTGGTGCCCTCGATATCCTCGCGCAGCTGCTTGCGTTCTTCTTCGAGGTTGAGGCGGGCCAGCAGTTCGCGGATGGCCTCGGCGCCCATGCGGGCGTCGAACTCGTCACCGTACTCCTCGATGGCCTCGAGGTAGGTCTCGTCGGAGAGCAACTGGCCGCGTTCCAGCGCGGTCATGCCGGGGTCGATGACCACGAAGGCCTCGAAATAGAGCACGCGCTCGATATCGCGCAGGGTCATGTCCAGCAACAGGCCCATGCGCGAAGGCAGGGACTTGAGGAACCAGATGTGCGCAACCGGGCTGGCCAGCTCGATGTGGCCCATGCGCTCGCGGCGCACCTTGGCAAGCGTGACTTCGACGCCGCACTTTTCGCAGATCACACCACGATGCTTGAGGCGCTTGTACTTGCCGCACAGGCACTCGTAGTCCTTCACCGGCCCGAAGATCTTGGCACAGAACAGGCCGTCGCGCTCGGGCTTGAATGTGCGGTAGTTGATCGTCTCGGGCTTCTTGACCTCACCAAACGACCAGGAACGGATTTTTTCCGGCGATGCCAGCCCAATGCGGATCGCATCGAAGTCTTCCACCTGGCCTTGTTGCTTGAGGATCTTCAGTAGGTCTTTCACGTTGCCACTCCTGTAAAACAGTTACCGGTTTCGAGTTTCGAAATACCAGGTACTGATTTAATCCAGTTGCTCCAGTTCGATGTCGATACCCAATGAGCGAATCTCCTTCAGCAGTACGTTGAAGGACTCGGGCATGCCGGCTTCCATGTAATGGTTGCCATCGACGATGTTCTTGTACATCTTGGTACGGCCATTCACATCGTCGGACTTGACGGTGAGCATTTCCTGCAGGGTATAGGCCGAGCCATAGGCCTCCAGCGCCCACACTTCCATTTCACCGAAGCGCTGACCACCGAACTGGGCCTTGCCGCCCAGCGGCTGCTGCGTCACCAGGCTGTACGGCCCGGTGGAACGCGCATGCATCTTGTCATCTACCAGGTGATTGAGCTTGAGCATGTACATGTAGCCCACGGTCACGGGACGTTCGAAGGCATCACCGGTGCGACCATCGTAGAGGGTGGTCTGACCCGAGGCCGGCAGTCCGGCGAGCTCCAGCATCTGCCGGATGGACTCCTCGCTGACACCATCAAACACGGGGGTCGCCATGGGCACACCCTTGACCAGGTTGCGGCACAGCTCAATGACTTCATCATCGCTGAGAGAACTGATGTCTTCCTTCTGACCCTCGGACTTGTTGTAGATCTTGTCGAGGTACTTGCGCAGTTCCTCGACCTTGACCTGCGCCTCCAGCATTTCGCCGATGCGCTTGCCCAGACCCTTGGCGGCCCAGCCGAGGTGCGTCTCCAGCACCTGGCCGACGTTCATGCGCGAGGGTACGCCGAGGGGGTTCAGCACCACGTCCACCGGCGTGCCGTCTTCGGCGTAGGGCATGTCTTCCACCGGGACGATCATGGAGATGACACCCTTGTTACCATGTCGGCCGGCCATCTTGTCGCCGGGCTGGATGCGACGCTTGACGGCCATGTAGACCTTGACCATCTTGAGCACGCCGGGGGCGAGATCGTCGCCGGAGGTCAGCTTGCGCTTCTTCTCCTCGAATTTCTCGTCGAATTCCTTGCGCAACTGCTTGAGCTGTTCGGCGATCTTCTCCAGCTGGGCATTGGCCTCGTCGTTGCGCAGGCGAATCTCGAACCACTTCTCGCGTGGCACCTCTGCGAGGTAGCCCCTGGTGATCTTGGTGTCTGCCTTGAGGCCGTTGGGACCGCCGTCGGCCACCTTGCCGGTGAGCATGCGCTCGACGCGCTCGTAGGCATCGTCTTCCATGATGCGCAGCTGATCGTTGAGGTCCTTGCGCACCGCGGCCATTTCCATGTCCTCGATGGCCTTGGCTCGGCTGTCCTTCTCCAGGCCGTCGCGGGTGAAGACCTGCACGTCGATGACGGTACCCACCATGCCGGACGGCACGCGCAGGGAGGTGTCCTTCACGTCCGAGGCCTTCTCGCCGAAGATGGCGCGCAGCAGCTTCTCTTCCGGCGTCAGCTGGGTTTCACCCTTGGGCGTGACCTTGCCAACAAGGATGTCGCCGGCGCGCACCTCGGCGCCGATATAGACGATGCCGGCCTCGTCGAGCTTGGACAGGGCAGCCTCGCCGACATTGGGGATGTCGCCGGAGATCTCTTCCGGCCCCAGCTTGGTATCGCGGGCGACGCAGGTCAGCTCCTCGATATGAATGGTGGTGTAGCGATCTTCCTGCACCACGCGCTCGGAGATGAGAATGGAATCCTCGAAGTTGTAACCATGCCAGGGCATGAAGGCCACCAGCATGTTCTGGCCCAGCGCCAGTTCACCGAGATCGGTGGACGGGCCGTCGGCGAGCACGTCGCCACGGGCGATGACGTCACCCGGATGCACCAGCGGGCGCTGGTTGATGCAGGTGTTCTGGTTGGAGCGGGTGTACTTGGTCAGGTTATAGATATCCACGCCCGGCTCGCCCGGCACGGTCTCGGCATCGTTGACGCGTACCACGATACGGCCGGCATCGACGGAGTCCACCACGCCGCCACGCCTGGCGACCACGGTGACGCCGGAGTCAATGGCCACGGTGCGTTCCATGCCGGTACCAACGACGGGTTTCTCGGCCTTCAGCGTCGGCACCGCCTGGCGCTGCATGTTGGAGCCCATCAGCGCGCGGTTGGCGTCGTCGTGCTCGAGGAAGGGGATCAGCGAGGCGGCCACGGAGACGATCTGCTTGGGCGAGACGTCCATGAAATCCACGTCCTCGGGTTTGGAGAGCGTGAACTCATTGAGATGGCGGCTCGGCACCCACTCGTCGGTGAGACGACCACGGCTGTCCACCGCGGCATTGGCCTGGGCGATGACATGCTCACCCTCGTC